>NZ_JADBGC010000046.1:0-34344 GCF_014892245.1 Microbispora sitophila
ATCTGCTCGGCCCGGTGCAGCCGGCGGATCTCCGCCCAGTCCTCCACCTTGATCACCCTCCACAGTGACAGCAGAGGGGTCAGATTTCCGCCGTCGTCTGGGGGTCAGTTTTCACGCGTCGTCGACAGCGGCGAGCTGCTTCACGCGTTGCTGGACCTGGTCGATGTGGTGCACACCTCCCGGGGCGTCGAGGGCCCGGGACTGTGGATCTGCTGGTGATGCCTCCACATTGCGCGCCTTCGTGCTCATCACGGGACGGCTGTAGCGCTTGACCTGCCCATCCGGCGTCCACACCCGGATGTCGACACCTCGATCCCCACGGAACGAAGACATGCGAAACCTCAAATAGGTCGTGCAGATGGATGACGCCGAAAACGCGGGGGCCGGGGCACCCGCGTGGCATCCATCAGTTCCGAAGCACCACCACACGCGTGAGGACGACGGACAACGGCGGCAGGTCGGGAACGGGAAACCTGCCGATCGACAGACGACCGGGCCCGCCCGCGTCCTCGGCCCGAATACGGTTCAGGAACAGCGGCAGCCCCAAGGCCAGGCCCAGAGCCGACAGGATCGCAAGACACACCGCGCTTGGATCGAACGGCGAGGGGGAGCCGGCGTTGTGCGTGGAAGAGTCGCTGCCGGTGAGGTTGTGATGCGGGGTGCCAAGCGCAGCGTCGGCCGTATGCCCCGTCATGACAGCTGACATCGACATCGGGCCAGAGGCATCGTGCGGCTCATGCCCAAGCGTGTGCATCGCGGCCACGCCTGTCACGAGGATCATCAGCGCTTGCGCGGAGAAGCGCCGCTACTGGTCCCCGGGCCGCCATCATGTCCTCCAGGGTCGATATCTTCTATTGGCGATAGTAGCGCTACTGGTGTGACGAAACCCGGACACCAGCCCCAAGCCGCCGAAGGGTGAGGTCGAAGGGGAACGCTAGACAGGTTCCGCTCACAGCAGGCCGGCATCGGTACCGGTGCCGGGTGAGCTAGCTGATCAGCTACCGCTTTGGCCAGCAACGATCAACAAATCTGGACAGGCGTGTCCTTTTGTCGCCAAACGTCACATCGTGTCTCTACTACGAATGATAGTAGATTCAATTAGATCCTAAATAACCGAGATGTCCGTTTGTGGACTTTCGGATAGGTAATCAATAAGTCGTCCGGAACGGTCACTTCAAGTCTGCGAGTGACATTTCCTTGTGTATCTAGTTCGCGGTAAACCATCAAGGAGGAAATGCGATGCTTGTACTCCGCAACATTATCGCCGGCATGGCGGCCAGCACGGCTCTGGCTGGTGGCGCCGGCTGCCTGGGCGCTCTCACCTACGCCACCCCTGCCAGCGCCACGACCGTACACAGCGCCGGTAGCTGCCAGTGCAGCGGCTGTCAGTCCGGCAGCTACCACTGTGCCGATTGCCAGCGCGGCGATTGCGAGTGCGGCGACTGATTCTAGGCCGCTTGGCTTCAGGCGGTTTTGAGCTGGACGCCCGGTTCCTGGGGCGTGATGACGTGCCCAAGGCCGCGGTGGAGTCCATGGGCGGGCAGATCAGGTCGACGCAGGCCTGTTCGCCTCCTATGGCTTCATCTCGCGTCAAGCCAAGAACCACCGAGCCAAATCCGCCGGTTCTACGACTGCCAACGAGGACAGCTGATCTTCGGGCTGGCCAGGAAGATATGCCCGGTGGAGACCTCACGAGACCGGCTGCGGGCCGCGCTGCTGGCCCACAGCCGCGAGGAGAAGGGCCTGCTACGGCTGCGGACTGGCGCCGGCTACCTCGGCGCACGCTTTCTTGCAGCCCCGGCTCCCCGAGGGCGCCCTGCGCCTGATCCTGGGCCTCTTGGCCACCACCCTTGCCGTCCTCTACCTCCTGCAAGCATTTGCGACCGCCTGGAGCAACAACCTGCACCTGTCCGGCTGAAGGCCACGGGAGATCAACGGGTAGGGAGAGCAGGTGCTAGCCGGTTAGTACCGATTGGACGGATTTGGTCACCATGTCGGCAGCCTCGTGTGAGGCCAGGCGTCCGGCGCGGACCTGGTCGGCTGCGCCGTGCAGGATGTAGTGGGCGACGCTGACCAGCCAGTCGGCGGGCATGTCGGTGCGGAAGACGCCTCGGTCTTGGCCGCGGCGGATGAGTTCGGCCATGCGCCGGGCGGGTTCGTCGTGGAGTTCTCGCACCCGTCCCGCGGGGAGGGTGTCCTCGGCGGCGGTCAGCAGGGCCGCCGATTCGGCCACCAGTTCCCAGCTGGAGCCCAGTAGACGGGTCATAGCCTGACGCGGGTCTCCGGTCAGGTCGAGGGACGACAGGGTTTCCTCACCGGCCCGCAGGGCGTCCATGAGCGCGGCTTCGACCAGGTCGGCCCGGGTCCGGAAGTGCCCGTACAACGTCATCCGCCCCACGCCCGCGGCCTTGGCGATGTCGTCGACGGTGGCGCCGGGGTCCGAGCTCAGGCATTCCCGGGCCGCGGACACGATGCGGGCGATGTTGCGCTCGGCGTCGGCGCGGCGCCTGGCGGGAGCGGAGTGTACGGCCATGCCACCCATCTTAACTCGTATGTCGGGATACGAGTTATAGTCGGAAGCCGGAACTCGTATGCGGAAGTACGAGTTATGGATGGAGGGGATCCGATGACCCGGCAAGCACCAGGCCAAGCAGGGCAGACGGCTGGGCAGGAAGGGGGGCACGCGTCGCTGGCTGAGGCGCATCCGGCACGGTGGCGCATCCTCGGTTTCCTCGGGGTGGCGCAGCTGATGCTGATCCTCGACGTCACCGTGGTGGCCATCGCACTGCCCCACATGGAGGCCGATCTCGGGCTCAGCCGTGCGGCGCTGACGTGGACGGTCAGCGCCTACACCCTCACCTTCGGCGGATTGATGCTGCTCGGCGGGCGCATCACGGACCTGCTGGGAGCCAAACGCGTCGTGCTGGCCGGGCTGGTGCTGTTCAGTGCGGCGTCGCTGGTCACCGGGCTGGCCGGATCCGCGGGCATGCTGGTGGGCGGCCGGATCGCCCAGGGGGTCGGGGCGGCGCTGCTGTCTCCCTCGGCGCTGTCCTTGGTCGTGGCCCTGTTCGAAGGCCAGGAGCGGAACAAGGCGCTGGGCATCTGGTCCGCGCTCGGCGGCGGTGGCGCCGCTCTCGGCCTGCTCTTGGGTGGGCTGCTGACCTCCGGTCCCGGATGGCCGTGGGTTTTCCTCGTCAACGTCCCGATCGGGCTGGTGATCGCTGTGTCGCTCGCCGCCCTGCTGCCTACGCAAACCGTGTCCACAGGTCGGCCTCGACTCGACGTCCTTGGCGCGATGCTGGTGACAGTCTCGTCGGCATCGTTGATCTACGCACTCACCGCCGCCGGTGAGCACGGGTGGCTCACCGCGCTCACCGGGTCGCTCACGCTGGCGGCCGCCGTGGGCTATGTGCTGTTCGTGATGCGGCAACGGCGGGCACGTTCGCCGCTGATGGACGTACGGCTGCTGGTGCGGCGACCCGTGGCCACCGGCGCGTTCCTCATCTGGATGGCCACCGCACTGATGATCGCGGTGTTCTTCCTGGGCACCTTCTATTTCCAGCACGCCCGTGGCTACGGCGCATGGCAGACGGGGCTGCTGTTCCTACCGGTGGCACTGGCGACGATGCTGGGGGCGAACCTGACCGGTCGCGCGCTCGGGCGGTCGGGTGCGCGCGGACCGGCCATCGCGGGCTTAGTGATCGCGGCGATCGGCATGGCCGTCCCGGCGATCTCGATGCACCCGGTCAGTGTCGTGGTCGGCGTGGCCGTCGCGGCGGCGGGCACCGGTGCACTGTTCGTCATCGCCTCGGCGACCGCACTGAGCCAGGTGGCACCCCATGAGGCGGGGATCGCCTCCGGCATCGTGAGCACCTTCCACGAGTTCGGCGCCTCCTTCGGCGCTGCCGTCATCTCCAGCGTCGCCGCCGCCAGCCTGGCCGGCACCACCCTGAGCGGCTTCACCCGAGGATTCACCGTTGCTGCCATCGCGGCAGCGGTCGGCGCCCTCGCCGCCGCGCTGCTCACCCCTGGCCGCTCCCACGGCAACAACCCCCAGTCGGCCACAACCGAGGGAGATTGGTAGGAATAGCACCCGCGCGGCCACCGCCGCACTCGGCTCGCTCGACCGCGCCCCGCGATCCCCCCACTCGACAGGCGCGCGTACGGCGACGCGTGACAGGAATCCTCACCTGGCTGGATGACCACTCCCGCTACGCCCTGCGGCATCGAACGAACCCACGCCCGAACCCACGTCATCCTTCTCGTCGACGATCTCCACGTCCGGGTCGTCGCCGCCACCACCGAAGAACTTCTCCGCGATCTGATCATCGACACCACCCGCGACCACCAACCCCAGTACACAAAGAAATGCACGGCGTAGACGTCGTGATGGGCGGCTCACCAAGTGGTCCGGGCCGTACCGGGAATGGATCTCGGCCAGTCGCTCATGCACGTCAAGGTGCCGGCCGTTCGGGCCAGTGGTCATGTCGCAGTACGTGAGCGCGTCGGCCAGCTACGGCCACTCCAGGGCGAACTCCTTGGTCAAGGCGTCATACAGGTCGCGTTCTGTGGCCTCGTTGACCTGCGCACGAGTGGTGGGCGACCAGGCGGCACAGTCGCTCGCCAGCGCCCGCCATATCGCGCAGGTAGCGGGCGCCGTCGAGGGGGTGCGACCCGGTGCCGAGCAGCGCGTCCATTGCTCCAACTCCGCCCGCTCCTCATCACTGAGGATCAGCCTTTGGGCAGTCCCCGACCCCTGGCGGTGGGCTTGACTATCCGGACCGCGGTCCGATAGCTTGCTCCTAACCGGACCGTGGTCCGATTTTCCATCCCTGTGCAGGAGGTCGCTCGTGTTCAAGAAGACGACGCTGGTCACCGCGGCAGCGGCACTAGCAATAATGGCGACGGGAACGGGGAGTTCGTCCGCCGAGGCGCGTCCCGCGCGCGCCGTCGACGGGGTCGTCTACCACCACCATCACAAGGACGGGGGGTCGCCCTGCGAAGGCCTGGACGGATGCACCTTTGTCCAGTTGAAGGGCGACCCGAAGACCGGAGCGTCGGAGGCGATGTTCACCCTCAAGGCTGGCACCCCCTTCTCTCCACACTGGCACACCAGCCCGGAGCACGTTGTCGGGGTCTCAGGCACCATGCTGTGGCACGTGAAGGGCCACAAGACGTACCGAGTCGGTGCCGGCGACTACCTGTACTACCCGTCCAAGGCGGTGCACTGGGGCAAGTGCGCGCCGGGCGCCGACTGCGTCTACTACGTGTACGACTCCGAACCGTACGACTTCCACCCCGCCGAACGCTGAGGTGGCGTCGGCGCGTTCGGCAAACGGCCCCAGGCAAACGGCGGTGATCCGGCGCGTGCGGCTCGTCGACCACCTCTGCGCGCCCCACGAAGACGTGGCGGAAGCGGTGCCTGGAGTTGCTCCGGCCGGACGGTGCCAAGGAGTTGGTGCGGGCCGCACTGGGCGCCTTCGACCGGATCACCGAATGGAACACCCACTGGGGCACGGCCCGGCTGATCGTCTCGGACGCCAACGTGGACGTGGCCCGCGGGTTCGTCTGGGCCGCCACCCTCCTACAGGCGAAGACGTCGTGCCGGCGCTGACGGAGCGCGCCCTTCGCGCCGCGGGGGTCCGCCGGGACGTGCGGGAGGACGTACTGCCGCCGTCTGCCCAGCTGCGCCGCGACGCGCCGGCGCGGCTGCTTCCCCGTACGGCTGTCGCCGACCGCCGCACCCTCACCGACCGTTTCCTGGTGGTCCGGGGTGACCTGCGCACCTACAAGATCCATTTGGGCAGTGCCAACATCCTCATGGATCCGGGCGACGTCTATCTGTGCAGCGTCTCCGCGCGCAAACGCGACACCAGGTTGTTCCTGCCCTTCGAAGAGAACGCCCAACTGTCCCTCATCCTCAGCAAGGCGTTCCTTCTCGCCAACGACAGCACGATCACCGACGAGGCGATCCTCCGGCAGATTCAGCGAAAGCGCCCTGCTTGATCAAGATGGCCGCACCTCTCGGAGCGGGCACCATGCGACAGAGGTGAGCCCTCGGAGCCGCCGTGCACGCGGAAGGCTACGGCCGGGTCCTCCAGTCGAGGCTCTTGCTGGGGCGGGAGAGGAGGGTCCGGCGACGGCGTCGAGATCACTTCGCTGTGCCGGCTCGGTCCGTACCCTTGGGGAAGTACTGGAGCCGACACGGAGAGGGTCCCGCCGTGACGCTGACGCGACGGCGGGACCCTCCGTTGATCCGGCTGTGTCAGCGGAACCGGAACAGCGCCCAATGTTGGCTGCCGTCCGCCAATGTGACGTTCAGCCGCCTACACTGGCCGGCCCACGCCTTGTCGGTCTTCCAGACGTACGTGTACTGATCCTTCGCCGCGTCGTACGACAGCGGCGATCCACCGGCGGTGACCGCCTGTTCGACCGAGTCCGTCTGACCCAGGGAGCAGGAAACCTGCCCCGACGCCGGAGAGCCCGCCGCGAAGACGTCCGTCCCGCGGTAACCGCCGAGGCCGAACTTCACCGGGATCGCCTGGCCGGCCTGGACGGCGTTGACCGTAGGCGGGTTGTCCACCGGTGGCAGGAATCCACGGAAGGGCCACGGCGCCGACGTCACCTTGACGGTACGGGAGGTGGAGACCGACCCGCCGTCGCCGTCGCTCACCGTCACTGTGGCGGTGAACGTGCCCGGACCGTAGGTGTGGGGCAGGAAGCACGGCGACAGGGCTCCGTCGAGCACGCCGGGCGCCGTCCCGTCTCCCCACCTGACGGTGCAGGTGTGCTGGTCGGCGGTGCCGGGGTCGGAGAACTCGATCCGCGCACCGGACCCGTCCACGGCCACCGTGCCGAGCACCGGGGCGGCGTTGCCGACGGTCAGGATGGTGGTGTCCGACGCCGAGGCGCCCTCGGCGTCCACAGCGGTCAGTGTCGCGGTGAAAACGCCGTCGTCCGAGCAGGCGACCGACGCCTGAGGGCCGTCCCCCGTGACGTCGCACGGACCGTCGACCGTCCACGACGACGTGACTCCGGCGGCATCATCGGTGACTGTGCCGGAGAGTGGGAGGGCCGCGCCCTCGACCCCGGACACACCGTCTCCGGCCTCGACCACCGGCGGCCTGTTGGCCTTGTCGTTGTCGGTGATCCACGCCATGCCGACCTCGCCGGGCAGCACCTTCCGCCCGTCGGACGCGGTCATGTCGCCGATCTTGAGCCGGAACGGCTCAGGAGATTCCACCGCGGTGTCGTCGATCGCGGTCGCGGTGACCACGCCGCTGGGATGCTCGCTCGTCAGCGTCAGCGTCCCGGTGGCGGGCCCGACGTCGCCGGGGCCGTCGTCCGGGCCGGCGGCCGGCTCGACGATCGACCACGGCACGGACACGCTCTCACCCGCCGGCGGCGCCGGGTTCACGGTCACCGTGAAGTCGCCGGACGTGCCCTCGGCGATCGTGGGCGCGGAGACCGACACGACCAGCATCTCGTCGTCCCGGATCGTCATCGTGGCGGGATGCCCGGCGCTGCCGTTGGCGACCTCGCCGACCGAGACGGTGAACGTCTCGTCCGCCTCCGGGATCGCGTCGCCGTTCACCGCGAGGTGAACCACGTGCTCGGTCTCGCCCGGGGCGAAGCGGATCGTCGCGTCCGAGGCCACATAATCGTCGTTCGCCTTGGCCGAGCCGTCCGCGGTGGCGTACGCGGCCACGACCTCCTTACCGCTTGGCTTCGACAGATGGAACGTCACCGGTGTGTCGGTGAGGCTGGTTCCCCCCTCGGTCACCGTCGCCGGCTCGACCGAGACGACGGGCCCCTCGTCGTTGTCGGCGATGGTGCCCGTCGCCTGGGCGCGCGCGATCGTCAGCCCGAGCCGGGCCCCGGTCAGCGCGAGCGTCACCGTCTCGTCGTCCTCGTCGATCGCGTCGTCGGCCACGTCGACCGGAATCGACGCCTGCGTCCGACCGGCCGGCACGACCACCGTTCCGGTGCCCAGCGCCACGTCGTCCTCACCCGCGCTGCCGGCCCGCAGCGACCAGGTCAGCGCGACGTCGTCGCCCAGGGCGTGGTCCAGTGTCACGGTGAACGCCCCGTCGCCCGCCTCGCTCAGCGCGGCGTCCTCGACGGTCGCGTGCACCCACGACGCCGGCAGCTCCAGGTCCGGGTCGGACGCCGGCCGGGTCAGCGCCAGCGCGTTCCACTTCGAGGCCGACACCTGCAGGAACACCCGGCCGGGCAGGTTGACGACCGTCGGCGCGCCGACCGGGGCGCTGCCACCGGTGCCGGTGGCGCCGAACAGGTTCCCGCCCCAGGCCAGCATCGAGCCGTCGGCGCGGATCGCGAAGGTGTTCATCGAGTCGTCGTGGTCGACCGCGACGACCGGCGCGCCCGCGGGGAGCGTCACCCGGGTCGGCACAGTCGTGCTCTGGCCGCCGGCGAAGCCGAGCGCGTCCAGCTCGTGATTGGTGTTCTGGCCCCACATGAACACCGAGCCGTCCTCCTTCAGCGCGACCGCCGAGTCACCCGAGGAGGACAGGTCGACCACCGTGCTGCCGGCGCCCAGGTTGGTCACGGGGCTGGGCAGGTACGGCGACGTCGGCGTGTTGAGCGCCCACGGCCGGCCCAGGATCGGATCGGTGTCGCCGCAGGAGAGCAGGGTGCCGTCCTTCTTGAGGAAGAACACGGCGCCCGCGGCGGCGGTGATCTGGCGGATCCCGCTCAGCCCCGGGACCGCCGTCGCGTACGGCTTGTTCTGCGAGGAGGTGCCGAGGCACCTCTGTACACCCCAGGACGTGACGGTGCCGTCGTCCATCAGCGCGTAGAAGGCCTGCTCAGCAGCCTCGACGTCGCGGACGCCGCGCAACGGCGTGTCCGGCCCGGTGAGCACCAGCCCCGGGACGTTGCGCGAGGTGACGGTCGAGCCGTCGCCGAGTTGCCCGTTCCCGTTGAAGCCCCAGGCCGCCACCGTACCGTCGGTTCGCACCGCCGCGACCTGGTCGCCGTGGGCGGAGATCCGGGTGACACCGGCCAGCGTGCCCGCCCCGCCGAGGCCCAGCGGCGACACCGGTGTCGCCCGCTGCGACACGGTCGAGCCGTCTCCCAGTTGACCGTGGTCGTTCATGCCCCAGGCGCGCACCGTGCCGTCGCTCAGGACGGCGAAGCTGACGCGGAAACCCGACTCGACCTGGACCGCGGTACCGGGCAGGACGGTCTGCTGCGGGGCGTCGAACTCGCCGCCCAGCGTCCCGGTGCCGACCTGGCCCAGCGTGTTGTGACCCCAGCCGTACGGCTTCCCGGTGAGGCCGCCCGGGGGCGCGTCCGGCGAGCCGCTGTCGCAGTCGTCGTCGACGCCGTTGCCGATGAACTCGATCTGCCCGGGATGCACCGCCGCGTCTGTCTCGTCGCAGTCCGTGGTGGCCGTCCAGCCGTCACCGTCGGCGTCCTTGCGGAAGACCAGCACCGACCAGCCGTCGGTGACGGCATGCCCGTCGGCATCCGTGGCCGTGGCCACGACCTCGTGGCTTCCCGGCGTGTCCGGGGCCGTCCACGACAACGAGTCGGTCCCATCGGCCGGCTTGCCGTCCACGGTCCAGGTCACCTCGGGCGCGCCGCCGTCGTCGCTCACCGTGACGGAGAACTGGGCCGTCTTGCCGGTCTCGACCCTGATCTGGGCGCTCTCCGGCGCACGCCGGGCGATCTTCGGGTCGTCGCCCTTGCGCGTCACCGTCACGCCGCTCCAGGAGTACGCGACCCGCCCGGCGCCATCCGTCACCTTCAGGCCGACGACCGGCGAGCCCGGCTCATCGAAGACCACCGACGGGGTCTGCCCGGTCGCGTCGTCGAAGTCGCGGTCGCCGTCCAGGTCCCAGGCGTACGACGAGAGCGTCGCCCCCTGCGCGGCGGTCGACGCGGAGCCGTCCAGGGTGACCGCCTGCCCCTCGGTCGCCGTGTACGGGCCGCCCGCGTTCGCGACCGGATGCGTGTCCGGCACCCCCGTGTCGCCCGCCAGCGCGTCGACGATCGCCTGCCAGCCGCTGAGGCCCTCCTGCACCGCCGCGGCCGTCTTGACGTGCGCGGCGATCTGCGCGGTCAGCGCGTCCCGCACGGTCTGGGCCGTGTAGCGCGGGCCGGTGGCCGCCACACGGATCCGGTTCTCGAACTCCGTGATCTGCGCGCCGGTCAGCCCGCTCTCCCGCAGCACACGCCGCTCGTCCGGGGTGAGGCCCCGCTGCTTGACCCGGCTCCCGAAATCCGCGGCGAAGGCGAACGCCTTGTCGGCGTCCTCGCCGAACAGCGCCTTGATCTCGTCCAGTTGGGCCGAGGTCCGCGCCAACTGCCCGGCCAGCGCCTGGTGCAGGTCACGCACCTCACGCGCGTGGACCAGGGCCCACTCCCCGTCACCCGCCTGCTGCGCGCCCTTGTACGCCTCGACCCCGCGCAACAAGGCCTGAAGCAGCGACGCCTCACCCGCCATGGCATCAGCCGAGACGTCGCCGTCGACCTTCTCGGGTATCACCGGCCGATCGAAATCGGGATTCGGCGGGTCCGCATAGATGCCCCCGTAATGCATCGCCCGGCTGAACTGCAAATGGGCGTACTTCTCGTGGATGATGGAACTGAAGTCGTGCTTTGCCAGCTCACACACGACCGGGCTGCCGAGAGCGCAACCACCCTGAAGCAACGTGTCAAGCATGTCCCCTGCTGCGTCAGCGTTCAGCCAACGCTCCGAATACGTCCAATACTCGTCGAACGCCGCGCTTTTCAGACTCGCCAGGGCGGCATCGGGTGCAGGGGTCCGCGCGAGGGCGAGTACCTCGATCTGGCCGCTGTACCAGCTGTCGTCCGCCGAGTCGAAGTACCCGTCCTCACACGTGTCGACGACAACGGCGTACTTTCCCGGACCGAGATCGCCGGCGGGCGAGGTGATGCCGATCACCTCGCCCATGACAAGGGATTCGTCCTGCACCACCGTGTTGGGTGTGCCGGTGACGTCGTCGAGGTGCTGCCCCTCCGACGGAGGTCCATCAGGCACGAGGTAGACGCTGCTGACCGGGTAGACAAAGTCATCCAGCCCGTCGTCGCAGTCGTCCTTGTACTTGAGCACCGTCGACGCGATTTCGATCCTGCTGTTGGGGCCGTACACGCCGTTCCCATTGAGGAGAATCCCGTCTGCCCTGGCTGGTGGCGCCGAGACCACCACGCCTGCCGCGACGGTCATCGCCATCGCCAATACGGACGTCACCGCCCGTCTCCACCGGTTCACCCGAACCTCACCGACTCCCGTTTCCATCCGGCCATCCGCTCGACCTGTCAACGGGAGAGTGACGGAGGAGCCCTGGTAGTCACTTGGGAGGCACTTAAGGCGGCTTTGGGAGGAATACAGACGCGGACGACGCGTTCTGCCAACGTCTACGAGCCCGCTTCACCGAGCTGGAAGGTGAGCGCCGGACCAAGGCGCAGGAGCTTGCCGATGCCGAGGCGAGTCCGCCCGCTCGCAGACCACCAACCCGACGACCTGCTGCACAAGATCCCCAAGCTCCAGACGAAGCTCGCTGAGCTGCCCGAAGAGCTCCAGTGCGGGTCGCGGCGATGGCAGAAGAACTTCCCGGATACGAAAACAGGCGCCTGCCGGAGGCAGGCGCCTGTGCCGAAGATTTGGTGAGTGCCCCCGGCAAGGGACCCAGAACTAGGGAAACTGGAGAGACCCCGTCTGACCAGGTAGTTCGTCCTCGACAGCTCACAGTTGAGGCGGTCATGGCTCTCGCGAAGCGCCGTGTCCGCACGCTTCGAGCCATAGCGGAGGGATGAACACGATGACGTCGTCCCCCAACCGCTGCCTCGTGTTCGTGGAGTCGCTCTTCCCGCTCGCCGGAGCAACCAGCTCTCGGTGATCGCAGTGACGAAGGGGCACCAAGCCGCAGGTCGCTGTCTGTAATCCGGATAGATGGGAACAAAAGCGGCATTTGCGGGTCAGGGGTAAACCAGATGTGACCATGTCGCTACGGGAAGGGAACGGAACGCAGGGGAATCCCGATCAATTACACAGACAAGACCGTCGACCGTAGCTAGAGTTTTTGATCAATGCAGACTCAGCCAGGGGAGAGCCATGCCCTTCGAGAACCCCAGTTACAACCTTGGCGAGCTACTGGAGATGGCTGCCTCCGGCAACGTGCAACTCCCCGACTTCCAGAGGCCCTGGAAGTGGGACGACGAGCGGATCAGGTCCCTGCTCGCGACCGTGACCATGGGCTATCCACTTGGCGTGATGATGACCCTGGAGACTGGGGGTTCGGGCGCCCGGTTCAGGCCGCGCCCACTCACTGGGGTGACGCTGGACGGCGAGGTGGAGCCTGAGCAACTGCTGATGGACGGCCAGCAGCGGATGACCTCGCTGTATCAGGCACTCAAGTCGGGTAGGCCTGTGGAGACGCTGGACGCCCGGAAGAAGAAGGTGCGGCGCTGGTACTACGTCCACATCGAGACTGCGATATCCGCGGACGGAGACCGTGAGGAGGCGGTGCTGTCCGTTCCGGTTGATCGGGTAGTCCGCGACGATTTCGGGCGGGGGGTCGTTCTCGACCTGAGCTCTGAAGAGCGGGAGTGTGTGGAAGGCTACTTCCCCCTCAGGCTCGTCTTCGACAGCGATGCCACGCAAGAGTGGATGTGGCGGTATGCCACCGATGACCTGCGTAAGAAGCAGTGGAAGGACTTCATCAAGACGGTTTTGGAGAATGTCAAGCAGTACCAGGTGCCGGTAATCAAACTGACCAAGACTACCCCGAAAGAGGCGGTCTGCACTGTCTTCGAAAAGGTCAACACCGGCGGGGTCCCCCTCAACGTATTCGAACTGCTAACCGCGACGTACGCGGGCGACCGTGAATACTTCCGTACCAACGGTCACGACTTCCAGCTCCGAGAGCACTGGGGGAAGGTTCTCGAAGAACTGTCGGAACACCGCGTCTACAACGGTCAGGATCCGAGCGAACGACTCGCCAGCAGTGACTTCCTGCAGGCTGTCTCCCTACTCTCCACCTATCACCGGCGCCGGCCACGGGCGGGCGGCGATCCGTTCGTCGCGCCGGTGGCGAGCTGCAAGCGAAGGGATATCCTGGACCTGCCCTTGGAGGACTACCTCGAGTGGGCACCCAAGGTGGTCGAGGCGTTCCACTGGACCGCCCGATTCCTCACGGTGCAGGGCATTTTCAGTTACCGGGACCTTCCGTATCGAACGCAGGTCGTTCCCCTCGCCGCGATCCGGACGATGCTCGGTGAGGCGACGGACGAGCATGACGCCTTGGAAAAGATCACGCGCTGGTACTGGTGTGGCGTTTTGGGCGAGCAGTACAGCGGGGCTTTGGAGAGCCGGTTCCCTCGCGATATGGAACAGGTCGTCGCCTGGGTCCGCGGTGGCAAGGAACCGGAGTCGGTCACTGCAGCGACCTTTCGCGCAGCCCGACTGGACACCCTGCTGAGCCGTAATAGCGCTGCCTACAAGGGTGTGTACGCACTGGTCCTACGGCAAGGCTGCTACGACTGGACACACAGCAAGGACGTCATCGACGCGACCATTTTCGAAGAGCAGCAGGTCGACATAGTTCGCATCTTCCCCAGCGTTTGGTGCAACAAGAATGGCGTGCCCGCCGCCCAGCGGGACAGCATCGTGAACAAGACACCCCTGACCCAGCACACCGCCCGCGTCATCGCCAGCCGTTCGCCGGCCGCCTACATGCGTGCCCTGGAAACCGAAACTGGCATGCCCGGTAACTGGCTGGACGACGCCGTCGCCACTCACCTGATCGATGCCGCGGATCTTCGAGTCGCCGACTTCGGAACGTTTTATAGCAAGCGGCACCGAGAGCTGGTCGCCCTGATTGAAGAGGCAATGGGCCGGCGAACAATTCCCGCGGAGACGGCCCCCGAAAGCGCTTCTGACTACCAGGAGGGGGAGTGAGCGATAAGCTCAAACAATTCCTGGAAGCGGCAGCCGCGGCGCCGGTCGAACTGACTGTCCGGGAACTGCTTGCCAAATGGGATGTTAGAATTCGCAACTTCAATACGGTGCCACGCATCAGGGCAGACCTTGACAATGCAGGTCTCACATGTGACCCGCCCTTTGATGACGTGGACCTGAGCACGATCGTGTGCGTCTCCTCAAAGGAGACGGTTGCGGAACAGGATGAGACCGCTGACGAGTCCGAACTCTCCTTCCCGCACGCTGCTTTACTCGTCAGTGACATCCCTTCGGCTAGCCGTGAAGTGGTATCGATCCCACCGGACGCGACACTGGCTCAGGCGCGCGCCGTCATGATGAGCCACGGCTACTCCCAGCTTCCCGTCATCACCGAGGCAGGTGTACTTGTCGGGACTGTGAGCTGGGAGCGTATAGGCCATATCCAGGTCAGTATCCCGAACGCGGAATTGTCGGACGTCATAGACCGGCACCCCAATATCGTCAAGCTCAATGAAGAGCTGCTCAAGAAGATCCCTACGATCTATGAGGCAGGTTTCGTACTTGTCCGAAATCATGAGGAAGATATCTGTGGGATCGTGACCACGGCCGATCTTACGGAACAGTTCCGACTACTCGCCGAACCATTTTTCCTTGTGGGAGAGATCGAAAGACGGCTGCGTCGCTGTATCGAGAGGGCTTTCTCTGCAGAGGATCTTCAGTGTGTGGGTAAAAGTATTACCTCGGTGAACAATATGACCTTCGGGCAGTACGTCCGATTCCTTCGTACTGATGGCATATGGCCGCGCCTGGGTTGGCAGATCGACTGCAAGCTATTCACTGAGCAGCTCGATCATATCCGTCAGGTTCGGAATGACATTATGCATTTTCGTCCTGATCCGCTGACCGGCAAACAGCGTGATAGCCTAGCTAAATTCACCGCCTGGATGCGTCACTTGGACCCCCGCCCTTGAGTCTTGCGGCGGCAACGGTCTGGCGAATGCTGGCGCAGCAGTCGCAGCAAGACTTCCTGTGCTCTCAGATTGTCGCGCGGGACCGTCTGATAAAGAAGGCCGGCCTTACTGACAAGCTGAGCCGAAGCGTGCTCCTGTCCCGCGGCTAACTGAGTACCACTTGCTGTTCATGTTGGACGGAATCAACGTGGTGTGGGACGCGGACTCTATGGTTAAGAAGTTCGAGGACGAACCTAGACTTGCCGTATTCATTTCGGTCGCCCCTGCTCGATATCCAGAAGTCGCCGTAGAGCAGGATCGCTGTCCGCCTCGTTCGCGTGAGGGCGACATAAAATAGTCTTCTCGATTCCGCGAGATCGGCTTCGCGCGGCTCTAGGTGTCGTCCATGCGGACGTGACCAGGGACGGTACGGCATAATGCCGTCCACAAGGCCAGGCAGGATGACAAAATCCCACTCACGACCCTTGGCCGAGTGATACGTGACGAGGGTGAGTCTGCCCGTTCTTACCGTGCCGGCTGCGTCACCTACAGTGAGCCCGTAGCTGTGGGCGTAGCCTAGGAACTGTTCGAGTACAACCTGGTCCCGCGCTATGGGACTACCAGTGGAGATCGCAGGCAGGGCGAGTGCGTTCGAGAGCTTCTCCAGCCACACGGCCAGGCTGTGATCGGCGGATACGGGCTGCAGGGCTGACACGAGGACGCCTCCTGCTACATGCTCTGGTATTTCAGGCAGCCCACTGCCGCGACGAAGCCGGTTGTAGGAGAACACTATCTCCATGATCGTGTGCGCTTGGTCGGTGTCCTGAGCCGCTGTTGTTCGAATCGTAGGACCGCGCACGGCTCTGGCTGCACAGTCACGAATGAAATCGGCCAGATCACCCTTGGGGAAGCGTTGCTCTCCTTCATGAACATACGGAAGGCCGGCCGCGTTCAACGCCGCGACGACGGCGTCGAGCAGTTCGCCCTTTCGGGGATAGAAGATGGCGATTTGATGGAGCCCTACACCGGTCGCCATGAGTTCGTGAACCTTATCGACGGCGCGCTGAGCATGGTCTGGCAGACCGCCGTCCAAGGGCACCAACTCCAGATCCCCGTTGTCTTCTCGAAGGGGATCGGCCCGATGAGGACGAGGTTCGTCAAGCACCACATGGCTCGCGTCGATCACGGATTGTCCACATCGGTAGTTCGTTGTCAGGACGATGGCGCGGACACCCTCCTGGGACGCAAACTCTTGGAGGTAGCGAGGATCGGCTCCATTGAATGACATGATCGTTTGATCTGGATCGCCGAAGGCGGCGACTCGTACGCCCTCACGGTTACGTAGATGTAGGACCAGTTCGTGCAGGACAGGACCGAGATCCTGGTATTCGTCAATAATCAGCCAGGGGTACCGGGCGGCCACCATCTTCGAGACCTCCGAATGCTCGCGGAGGATCTGAAGCGACTGCGCGATGATGGAGTCGAAGTCGAACAGCCCCGCAGCCGTCAGTCGGGCATCGAACGAGCGGGCCACATCTGCGATCTTGCCAAGGGCCTCGATCTCCTGTGGGCGACCGGAGGCGACGATGCGTCGCGCTCTCACGACCTCTTTGGCGTTTCCTCGGCCTTGAATACCTGCCTCGGCATAGGAGGGGGTGACGTGCTGCGTCCAAGCAACTGACCATTCGTCGACGACTCCTCCCGGGTCGGGGACAGGAATGCCGACAAGCGGCCCGTACGGCCGCAGGATCGCGTTGAGGCACCAGCTGTGCAGGGTGCTCGACGTGAGTCGGCGCTCAGGCGCGACTCCCAACCTGCGGAGACGACGGGTGATTTCTCGTGCGGCTTCGCGTCCATAGCTGATGGCAGCGACACCACGGTGGTTCGAGATCTGCTGCGATGCTAGGAGGTAGCCGACCTTGGCTACCAGGGTCCGGGTCTTACCGGACCCTGGGCCAGCCAGGGCAGCCAGGTCGCCATCGTCAACGACAGCGTCACGCTGCTCGGCGTCGAGCGCCTCGAGCTCGCGGCGAAGACCTGGGCCGGAGAGGAGAGTCACTGCTCCTCCTGACAGCCGGGGTTCTGAGCGGTGCGCGAGACGAGCCCTCGGCCACGAACCTGCCGGGAAACCCGATCGAGGGCGGCCAGAAGGTACCCGTAGGTCCCCAGGCTAAGTAGCTCCTGAGTGGTGAACTCGCCGGCTGTAGAGTCAGGAATGGGCAGGTGGAAGGCCGCCTTCGCGATGATCGATTCAATGTCGGTCTTGCTGCTTTCGACGTGGTCGGCCAGGCGCTGTGCGTAACGGCCTTTACTCACATGATTGATTCGGCGCAGCAACTCCTTCTCATCGTCATCCTGGCCGGCTCCAGTGAGTATGGCCCCCACGGCAGCGGCGAACTTTGTCGACAGGTCTGATGACGTCTCGAGCTCAGAATGTGCGTTGATCATGGGGTCGGCGAGCAGCGGAAGCACGTCCACCTCGAGAGTCACATGGCCGACGAAGATGCCAGCTTGCGCTGCCGCGAACCTTATCGGGGATGTACCTGCGACATCCTTCCCGGGCAGGATCCGCTTGAGAGACTCGTCGAGCTGATCCTTCAGAGGCCCTGTCGGCAGCAGATTGATAGCTCGTGTGAGCCCTGCCTCGACACGCTTGCCCCTGCTGTAGGGATCGCCGTCTGTGATGATTGCGTGGGGTACGTCGAGAGCGTCTGGTCCGAGGAGGGCTCTATAAGGGGCGAAGTTGGTGCCTTCGATGTTGGCGATGATGACGCCATGGGCATCGAGGTCAAAGCCGAGCGCGGTAGCGAGCGCCGGAAGCAGATAGACCTCCGATGGCCCTTCAACCAGTATCGCCGCCGTACAGAAGAGTAGTTCTGCTCGGCTGACGTTCAGGTAGCGCTCCAGATCTTTTCGATCGCGGTCGCTCAGCTGCTTCATCCCTGCGGTCGTTGCGGCGGTGGTGCCGCCGAATGCATCGGGTCGAAGGAGTACGAGGGAGTCGAGACTGGTCACGGCGGCGATGTGCGGGCTGTGGGTAGAGACCATGAGCGAGGTCTCCATGCGCAGCAGATAGCGGAACAGTTGGCGCTGCAGCACGGGGTGCAGGTGCGCTTCTGGCTCTTCGACTGCGAGGATGGGCTCAAGCAGCCGGTCTTTTACCTTGTTGCGGCGGGAGACCAGGCGCTCCAGCAACAACCCGAGATAGAGCACGTTCGCGTTACCGGTGGAAGCGTCGCTCACCCCGCGCCTGCCGTTCTCGTCCACGAATAGCCGGATGGAGCGGAGCAGCCGGTCGGGATCGCTGGAGGTGAAGCC
The DNA here is from genome assembly GCF_014892245.1 of Microbispora sitophila. Lineage (NCBI taxonomy): Bacteria > Bacillati > Actinomycetota > Actinomycetes > Streptosporangiales > Streptosporangiaceae > Microbispora > Microbispora sitophila. The sequence goes on from NZ_JADBGC010000046.1 coordinate 18,217, forward strand.
CAGAGTGGGGGTAAGGCGAAGCTGTGGACCTGCCATGCTCGACACTCGAGTGGCAAGGTCCTTTTCGACCGCGACGACTTGGCCTTCCGCCGCAAGCGCCTTCATCGCCCTTTCGATCTGCACTGCAGTGGCTGCGAGCACCGACCGATCGGGCTTGCGCGCCTCGAGCAGATCGTGAAGCGGCGACCCGCGCCATCGTGACAGTTCGTTTGTTGCGTCGCGGAGGGCGGGAAGAACGGTCAGAGGCACGCTTGCGCGGATGCGCCTGCCGTTCCCTGCATCGCTGATCCCCCCGGTGATTTCGAAGCCGTAGTCGTCGATAGACAACTCGCCCTCTTGGGAAGAAGCCGCGGGCTTGAAAACGAAGGAGATCCTCGCCGTCAGCGGTGCGAGGGAGATTAGGCAGCCGTCCAGCGTTCCCTGGAGCTCCGGATTGCCGTCGAAGTCCGTGAGATCGACCTCGACCCGGACTTCGACGCCTGTCTGCAGGCTGGCACCTGAATGTTCACAGATGTCCTCAGCGCGCAGCATGCGAGCGCTGTCGGGCAGATCCGGATCCAGGACCAGCCGGAGAGCATGGATCAGGTTGGACTTGCCGATGGCGTTTTCGCCTACGAGTACGGCGTTGCGCGGGAAGGGATCGATGGTCAGATCTCGGAAGTTGCGAAAGTTGCGGATGTGGACTCGGCTGATATGCACTGCGACCCCTCTCGCGCGGGATGGCCATTGCCATGCGTCAAGAGGATAGCGAACTTAAGACACGCTCGCATGGGTTGTGTGCAGGGTTCACGAACGATTAGAGGTCAAGGCTAGTCAGGAGCTCGATGACGCGCAGAGTAGCGCCATGGTCCGGGCCATAGAGCATGACGAGGTCGTCGCGCAGGTCCGAGAGCGTTGCCCGCGCCCTGCCCGTAGCACCGGTGCTGACTTCCAGCTCGCCTACCTGACGGCGCAACTCCAAGAGCCGCGCATCGTCTTCAGGGAGGCGGCTCATCTCGTCAGCCAGCAGCTCACGCATGATGTGCAGCGCGAGCTCGGAATCACCGGCGTGAACGTGGCAGGTCGCTTCCTGTAGCCTGCACTGGGACACGCGCTCGAGGTCAGCCTCCGACTGCTGGAGCAAGTCATCGGCAATCTGCCGGAACTCCTGAGCCGCCCGGCGGTAGTCGTGGGCTGTAAACAGGACGTCCGCAAGTTGGCCGCGCAGATCAATCACTTCCGCATCGGCAGCACCGAGCTTCAGGCTCGCCGCCTCTGCGATCTTCGCAAGCACTCCCGCCGCTTCGCGGTAACGCGATCCTCTGATGAGGGACATCGCCTGCCTGCGGGCACGCCCAATGTCGCTGAGGCTGAAGTCATCATCAGCCGGAGCGCTTCTCGCGATCAAAACTTCTCGCTGCGCTCCTGCAGTGAGGGTGCGGCTGACCGCATGCGAATACATGCGGACAGGACTGGAACTTGGAGCGGTCATGTCCCCGAGCGGCCCAGTTCCGGCGAGGAACGGCATGAGCCGTTCGTGTACTTCGCTTGCTGTCGCCGGCCGGTCTTCGGGTTGCTTCTCCAGCATGGCCAGGACCAGCTCGTCCAGCTCCTTCGGCACGTCCGGTCGGAGTTGCCCGGCCGCTGTAGGGCGTGTCTTTACGTGCTGATCCATCACGCTGTACTCCGACGGCCCGGTGAAGAGATGCCGCCCGGTCAGTAGTTCGTGCAGCACTGCGCCCAGCGAGTAGATATCACTGCGAGCCGTGGGCTCTTCGGCCCGGACCTGCTCAGGTGACATGTAGGCGGCTGTGCCCAGCAGCTGGCCGGTCCTGGTCAGCTTGGTCAGCCCGGGATCCTGCATCAGGGCCAAGCCAAAGTCGACCACTTGGACAGAACCATCCTGACGCAGCATGAGGTTGGAAGGCTTCAAGTCCCGATGCAGAATGTCAAGGTCGTGAGCAGCCTGTAAGACGGCCGCCACCTGGGCGCCGATGGACGCGACCCATCCCAGCGGCAGCGGCCCGTGTTCGGCGATGACGTCATCAATGCCCGTCCCCTTGACGAACTGCATCACCATGAAGAGCCGGTTCCCCAGCACCTGATCCTGATAGGTGCCGAAGTCGTGAAGCACCGGTGCGCCGGGGTGGGAGAGCCGCGACATGATCTTCGCTTCATGAGTGAACCGGGCCTCGAGCTTCGGATCACGCACTCCATCGGGGAACCGGATGAGCTTGATCGCTACTCGTCGGCCGAGCTTTTCATCTTCGGCCCCCCAGACCACGCCCATGCCGCCCTTGCCTAGATGGACGGGATCAAGCCGGTAGCGATCGAGGATGAGGGCCACCCATGCCTCCAGGGGATTACTCGGGACGCAGACTCCCGTCGAAAAGGCCGTCGATGCCGGCCGCCACAAGATTATCGCTGATCTCGTGGAGCGCACGGGTGGCGTCTTCATAAGCGAGTAACTGGCGGAAGGCCTCGCCGTACCGGCGTTGCTCGTCAATCGGCAGCCTGGGAAGCTGTGCGCGACGGGGATCGAGCCGCACTGACGAACCAAGCCGCACGCTAGAGCCGCTCGCAGCGCGCAGGCAGCCAGCCAGAAAATGGGGGTCCAGACGGGCGGGATCGGTGCGGATGAGCAGGAGCTGCGGGCCCAGGACGGCCCCTGACTCGGTCATGACCCGGGGAATTGAACCGCTCCCCGTGACCACCGGGGCGACGACGTCGTTACGCTCCACCCGCACCAGGCCGGGCACGTCGGAACTTCGCCCTGTAGGCGCTCGGCCGAGCAGGAGGTCCTTCGCAGTAAGGACAGGGAGCTCGCCCTCGTCGGGCAGCTTAAGCGGGCCCTGAAGAATGGTCACCACGCCTGCTCGGGCGAGCTCCCCGATGCTGGACATCGCCGGCTCGCGGCCGTGTGTCGCTGTCAGGCGAGGTAGAGCGGAGGTCAGTGACGTGGCCAGGGCCACGGCCTTCTCGGACAGTGCGGAGAAGCTGGATGGGTCCGGCTGGCCAAGGATGGAAACCCGCTGGCTGGTTGCCAGGTCGACCTCTTCATCCAGTAGATCGATGATGCGCACGCTGCTGCTGCGCTCAGGTAAATCGTTGCCATTGCAGAAGGCTTTCCACGCTGTCTCTGCGAGGGCAAGGTCCTCACCGGCGTTGACCATCAGCACGTCGGATGGGGACTGCACACCTAGTTCAGGCCTGCGCAAGACCCAGAGATCCGGCGCCCCAGTCGAGGCAGGAGCGGCCCCTGCCGACAGTGTGATGATCGCCTGGAGCGCCCCGGAGCGCAGAAGGTTACTACGGACTCGGCGACCTGGCCGGCGGCTGGCGGCGACACCCGGCATCATGATGACAACCACACCGCCAGGCCGTACGTGCGCCAGGCAGTGCTGGACCCACGCCAGTTCCGACTCGCCACGCGGCGGTAGCCCATACTCCCAACGCGGATCGTTGGTCAGTTCCTCGTAACCCCAACTGCGCTCGTTGAACGGCGGATTGCAGATGACCACATCAACCTGCTCGCCACTGAAAGCATCTGCGCGCAGGGAATCACCCGTCTCCACGTGTGAGTCGTAACCGCGGAGCTCCAACCGTAAAGCCGTCAAGCGGGCAGCGCTCGGGTTTATCTCCTGGCCAAGCGCCCGTGCCCCGGCGGATTCGAGGAGCAAGGTCCCTATTCCACATGAGGGGTCGAGCACCACCCGTCCGGCGGTGCCACCGATGCGGGCCATCAGCTGTGCCACGTCCCGCGGGGTGGCAAGCAGCCGACGGGAGTGAAGCTCCACATAGCGATCGCAGATACCGTCGAATGCTGGGACAGGTCCCTCAGCCTGACCCACTTCGAGGATTGCCCTCACCAGTCCCTTATCGACGTCCAAGCCGTCCGGTGTAACCGCGGACAAGCGCTTGAACAGCACGTTCTCGTCGAGACTGGGATCTCGCTGTTGGTGGAGAAGTACGATTCCCGCGAACCCTACGGCCTCACCAAGTCGCAGGTCGTCTGTGACACCCCGCAGCCGTTGCCAGAGCAGTTCGATCGGTGCCACTTCCACATAGCGGTTGTGACGGCGGAGCCAGTCCTCAACCTCGGCAAGGGAGAACGCGGGGCTTGCATCGCTGAACCTCCACAACAACGTAGCCACTCATCACGAGCGACCTCATGTCGCAATTCACGTGAAAAGTGCCTTCTGGTCTGGTGCGGGTTGGACCCTAGACAAGCTATCCTCGCAGTTCGAAGGCACTTTTCTCATGTAAACGATCAACCTGGTTCAAATTCACCGCGAAAGCCGCAGGCTAATACCGGGACTGATAGTCCCGGGCCCCCGTCTCGCTCGGTCGGGTCGCAGTCACCAACCGAGCCCTGCCGGCCATCGAGCACCGTGTTGACGACCTCGGCGTGCTCGCCTGGCCGGAGCTCCGCAATCACCTGGTGGCGCATCGTCCTCGGCGACGCCGCCCCGCCGCGAGGCCGAAATGGGCCAGCGTTTCAGGATTGTCGGGCTCGTCAATGGCGCTCACAATAACTCCGTCCGACGAGCTGAGGGGATTTCAATGATCGTGCTCCAGCGAGGCATCTCCTATGCGGGGGAGGCGGGGGAGAATGCCGTCGTCCAAGTTCTCGTGCAGGTTCCCAGGCTTGTTCTCCGCATCGATTCCGACGGCACCGTGTCCGGACGCTTCTCCGGTGACACCGTCGACGTGTCGTTCACCCAGCCCGCGGATCGCGACGTCTACCGCATCGACCTGCCCGATGAGCTCGTGTCCCGACCGGCCGGAGAATCGGCCCAGAACGCGGCCCGCTTCGTCACCGCGGCGGTGGCAGCCGGGAACATCGACGCCCTCACAGTCCCGGTACTCGTGCGCCACCTCACCGAGGACGGCCAGCCGCTCGGCGAGCAGAACCTGGACGTCCTGGTTCTACCGGCCCTCGCCCTCGGCGACAGCCGACAGCCGCTCACCCATGTCGTAGCCAGCCCGGAGCCACCCACCCGTGCCGTGGCGGTCGCGGACGCCCCTCCCAAGTACTTCATCGTCGCCAAGAAACCGTTCCTCGACCTGCGCGCCAGGCTCCGCGGGCTGGAGACCGACGCAATGGCGCTGGCTGTCGTCTGCTACGTCACCCATGTCGCCCCCGACGGGGTCCCGGTGTACTCCGAGACCGCCGCCGCGCGACTGTCGGCGCAGCTCGCGGCCTTCACTTCAGCGGAGGTCGCTGAACAGACCGTCACCGCGCTCGCGGCCGGCCATCCCGGCCTGGTCGACGTGCCGTTGACCATTCCTGAGATCAGGGCAATGAAGGTCGCGGGGACCCTGACCGTCCTAGCACCCGACAGCGTCATCGTCACCGCCAAAGACTTCGCCGCCTTCGATCTCGGAGCCGAGTGGACCGACGCGAACGGCCTGTCCCGCAGCCGCCATTTCCGTTTCGGCGACCAGATCAAGGTGACCAAGCGTTCGGCCGGTTTCGTGTTGACCGAAGGTAGGGCGGTCCTGCGTAGCACCGTGCACGGACGGCTGCGGGTGAGCGTGCAGGGCCTGGCCGGGGCCACGCTGTGGAGCGAGGAGTTCGACCGCGACGACCCGACACTCGCGGATCTGCGCATCACCGTGCCGCGCCAGACGGCGACCGAGCTGACTACGCCGCAGACCCCGCCGGTCGATGCCAATTTGCGGCTGCGGGGCCGCGTGATCCTGATCAACCGAACCTGCGCGACCAAGGACGTCCTCGTCGTCATCAAAGCCAGGACCACCGCGGAGGGCCCGTGGCGATTGGTCGGCGCTGCCTCGATCGACACCGGCGGCAACTTCGGGATGCCCTACCCGTACGGCGCCTTCGTCGAGGCCCAGGCGGTCTGCACGGCGGCGCCCGACGAACCGGCCGACATCCCCATCGTCGCCGACGCAGCCAACCGGACCATCTCAACCGACTTCCTCTACCTAATGGTACGGAACGCCCGTCTTCCCAACCAGGACGGTGAGGACTGCGGGTGCGGGTGCGGGTCCGGCACGTCCAACCGGCTCCCGGACTTCGCCGACCTCATCGGCTCCGACACCTATACGCAGGACATCGGCGGCTCCTGCGTAAACCTCTCCAAGCCCAACCGCACCATCAACGAGTTCCCCTACCAGGCCCTCGTCCGCATCTCCGACCCCGACGTCGCCTCCTACCGCCTGATCAGGCAGGAGACCGGGCTGCAGGCCATCGACGTCTCCGAGGCGGCCGCGCTGACGGCGGAAGCAGCGAGGCTGCAGAACCGGTCCGAGGTGGCGCTGGCCGCGGCCCGCCAAGCGCTCGGGGAGACCCACGCGGCGTGGGCTGGCCGGTCCCTGGCAGCCCTCGAGGCGGCTCATCCGCACGCCGTGGCAGTCGCCGCTGCGTTCGCGGCGGGAGGTCCGCCGATCACCGTGAGCGTGCTCGCCGAGGCGCGCAACCACCTCGAGGCCGTGGTCGCCGTTCTCGACGCCACCCGCACCCAGCTCGGCGCCGACGACTTACCGTTCCCGCCCCAGGCGGTGGAGGTGCTCGACGCGGCGGCGGGGACGATTCCGCTGGTCACCCAGGCGATCGACACCGTCGGCACGTCTGTGCACTATGACCTCGTCGGCGACACCACCACCCGGCCCCGGCTTCCCGTCGGGCTGAACAACCCCATCGGATGGCAGGACCCCCCGGAGCCGGTGCCCGTCTCCGGCCTCGGGCCGCTGAACCGGATCAAGTTCGGGCCGTTCGCGCCGGTGGCGGTCCCGGTGCCGCCGCACGACGCGGGCGCCGAGTTCGCCCAGGCCGTCAGCGTCGCCACCGGCCACATCCTCCACTACCGGGCGCAGTTCAAGGCCGACGGCTACTCCCTGGGCGACCTGGTGTACTCGCTGCCGCTGGCGCCCGGCCAGAAGAAGGAGATCGTGGTCCTAGACGCCTCTCAGACCCTGGTCGGCGCGGAGTCGCAGCAGCTGAGCCAGGACGAACGGCTGGCGATGGGACTGGTCGACGAGCGGGTCATCACCAGCCGGCTCGCCGGCTCGCTGGCGGAGTCCCTGCGCGGCAGCTCCAGGGCCGACACCTCCGGAATCAGCGCCGGCTTCGGCACAGCTGGCCAGGGATACGGCGGCACCGGCACCTACGGGGGATCGGGCAGCGCCGTGATCGGCATCGCGGGCGGCTCGGCGCAGTCGAGCAGCGAGGCCGCCCATGACGGCTCCCGCGACGTCGCCCAGTTCTTTAGCGAGAAGCTGCGCCAGTCGATCCTGCAGAACGCCGAGGGCTACCGGCAGCTCAACGCGTCCATCGTGACCACCGTGCAGCAGGGCGAGCGGTTCGGGGTCACCAGCGAGGTGGTCGCCAACCACAACCACTGCCACAGCCTCACGATGATGTACTTCGAGGTGCTCCGGCACTACGCGATCTTCCAGGAGCTGGTGTCCGTGGAGGAGTGCGTCTTCGTGCCGCTGCTGCTGGCGCGCTTCTCGGTGGAGAACGTCAGCGGGTGGCGGGACGTGCTCGCCCCCACGCTGCTGCCCATGCCGTCGGAGACCTACCTCCAGCCGGACGCCGGGGCGGTTGGATCCGGGCGCCTGCATCCACTTGCCAGGGGCTTCGACGCGATCCAGCGGATCCGGACCCACTACGCCAACGTCGACTTCCCCGCCGGCTCCTACGACCAAGAGACGATCCGCTTCCTCAGCGGCAGTCTCCGGCTGCGCGTGAACCTGCCCCGCCCGCGGACGAGGTATGACCGGGTGAAGAGCCTTCCGGTGATTCTCAAGACCGTCACCACGGACGATGTCGACGTGGCGGCCACGGTCAAGAACGCCTGGACCGAACCCCTGCTCGCCGGATTGACCTTGGGCCTGTCCACGCTGTTCACGCCGCCCGGCCCAGACATCGAGTACAAGACGGCGCAGGTGGAGGGCAAGAAGGCCGTGTTCGACGCCTTCATGAGTCTGGACGCCAACTTCGAGCACGTGCCGCCCGCCGAGTGCATACGGGTCACCAACTTCAATCCGGGCAGCATCACCGCCAACGGCCGGACCGTTCAAGTGTCCGGACTTGACTTCTTCCAGGACGGCTTCAAGGACCGCCAGCAGTGGGAGCTCTACGCGCGCCTGCTGGGGTACGGCGAAAAGCCGGAGGACACCCTGCGCATGCTCACCTACTACTTCGGCGGTCGTCTAATCTCCGAATGGGACGAGATCTTCAACAACGACATCGCGCCGCTGGTATTCGACCGGATCGTGAACGCGCTTCGGCTGACCGAGTTCGCGACCGACGTCACCGCCGTCCAGCGGTACACCGGCGGTGAGCGCGTCATCGACGTCAACCTGTCCGGCACCACCAGCAGGCGTCGCGACCAGCTTCCGCCGCAACTGCGCCTCACCGTGGCCGACACCAGGGCCCAGGCACTGCGGAGCTACGTGACGTTGAATGTCGAGGACGTCCGGCTCGACTACTCCACCGCCCACTACCGCGGCTCCCTCTATCGCGGCAGCCTCGGTGACGACCTGCTGGACGTGGACGGCGTGGACCTGGACATCCCGGAACGGCCCGACGAGAAGCGCAACCCGCGCCGCGAGGACCGCTACCTCGCTGGGGCGCTGCTTGACCACCTCAACAACAACCTCGAACACTACAATAAGGTCCTTTGGAATCGGCTCGATCCGGACCGCAGGTACATGCTGCTCGACGGGTTCAGCATCCAGGTCTACGCGGCCGACGGCACCCCCGTACCAGGACCGGCCGGCTTCCGCAGCCTCGCCTCAGTGGTGAAGAACGAGGTGATCGCGGTGGCCGGCAACTCCCTGGTGCTGCCGGTCGCCCCCGGCTACCGGGTCAGCGGCTCCTTCGTCCAAGCCACGTCGGAGGGCGGCACGGAGCCCGTCACACTGTTCGACCACTACAAGCCGCTCACGCCGGTCGAGCCCTACCGGGTCAGCGTGCCGTCGAACGGGCTGTTCGCCGAGGCCGTCCAGGGCGCGTGCAACGCCTGCGAGAAGATCGAAACCGACCGGGCTCAGGACTGGACACGGTTCGGCACCGACGAACCGACCGCGATCGCCCCGGTCACTGTCCCCACGCCCAGCCTGGAAGACTGGCGCGCGGCCTTCCGCGAGTTCGCCGCCCCGATCGTCAACGTGCAAAACGCGCCCGGCACCCCGACCCCCGGCGCCGGGCTCGCCGGCCTGTCGGAACTGCTCAGCCAGAGCGGGGTCTTCAGGGACATCACCGGTCTGGACGCCAACCAGCAGAACGTCATCCGGACTTACCTGTCGAACCAGGAGAACGCGAAGGCCTTCGCCGAAATGGCGAAGGAGATGGCCATGCAGAGCCACAACACCCAGAACAGCGGCAAGATCATGGAATCGATCAGCGCGGCGGAGAACGCGGGTACGATCAGCCAGGACGAGGCAAAAGTCTTGGTCAAGGACCATCTGCAGCAGCAGATCGACGGCGGCGCGGGCAAGCGCATCCAGGCCGAAGCTGCCAGCCAGGCCGCCGCCACGCCGCTCAGCCAGGCCGCGGTGACCGCGGCGTCGCAGGGCAAGGACGTCACCGCCAGCCGCCTCGACAGCTCGGGCAACAGCGAATCGGTGACCATCCGCGGCACGGCGTCGTCGAAGGTGCTCGCCGAGGCGACCAAGGTGCCCCACCTGCGGCAGACCCGGCGGAACGACTGCTGGGCCGTCTCCGCGGCGATGCTCATCGGCTGGAGGGAACAGGGATCGATCTCCGTCGAGGACGCTGTCGGCGCCGCCGGGGAGAAGTACCGGCAGATCTACACCGACGACACCGGCCTGTACACCGAGGACAAGGACGACTTCGTGCTGCACAGCCAGATGTTCGCTGAACCGGCGGCCTCCTACCGGCTCGAGCAGTACGTCGATTGGCTGAAGAAGTATGGCCCGCTGTGGGTGACCCGGGACGCCGGTCCGGGGCAGTTGTTCTCGCCGCACGCGTGGGTCCTGATCCGGATCAGCGGCACTGGAACCCCGGACGGGATCGGCACCGACTTCACCCTGATCGACCCGAAAAAAGGCACCGAGGAGACGCTGACGTTCACGGAGTTCGTCCGCGGCTTCGAGGACATGGCTCGGGAAGAGGAGGAGGGCCAGGCCCTGCGCCCCCAAGTCGTGCGCTTCCTGGAGCCGATCGCCAAACCCGAGGGGTACGCGATCGAGGGCCCGTTCAACTTCAGCGAGCCCGTCCACGAGACGGTCACCCTTGCCGCACTGCTCGATTCCACCGTCCCGGTCCCGTCCCGCCCGCGCCCGGGACCCAATCAGGCCGTCAATGAGTTCCTGCGCGGCGTCCTGTGGAACGACGACCCAGCCCTGCTGCTGTTCCACGAGCACCGAACCAATAACTGGAAGTTCACTACCGGCTACGCCTGGACGTCCGCGTTCAACCGGGCGGCCAAGGCCACCGCGAACGACGTGACCAACCTGACGGGGAGATCGCACTACTTCGATCTGCAGTTCCTCCACGCCATGGCCGAGACCGCCGGCGAACGGCCAGAGGATACCCTGACCAAGATCATGCTATGGGCCGAGGTCATGTATCGGCTCTCCATCGGTGAGGGCGTGGGCGGGTCCGATCGCCTCGACGCCGTCCCTATCGCCTCACACCTGACGGCGGACGACGGAACGGAGTATTCCGCCAGGCTGGCGGACTTCTTCACCGCCGCGTCCCTGCCGAGCGGGTCAGACACTCTGCGGACTCTCCTCACCCGCAACACCGCCTGCGAATCACTCGACCTGCCCCGGCGGGCTATCGGCTCTCTCCTTCACCTGGTCCAGGACTCCTATGCGCGTGGACACGTCCGCCGTGTCCTGCTCAACCCCGGCGACCTGCTCCCTGGCAAGACCGACGAATTCACCTCGGGCACCTATGGCCGCTTCGGCGACGTCGAGAACTTCCACTGCTACCGAGGCCAGAACCACAAACTCCACGAAAAGTACGACCGCCCCATCGCCACCCTCAGCGCGGTCGACCCCTCCTCCTTCAACTCACTCCTCGGCGCTCGCGACGCCATCAAGGCGAGCACCTCGCTCCTGAACATGTGGCACGCCGCCACACCCTGGGCGGCCGCCAACGGCCCCAAACACCTCCTCGAAGGAACCGTCTTCAAACTCGCCGCAACGGCCACCCCGTCCGACACGACTATCTGAGCCCCTACAGGTAGTTGCGCTGGAAACCCATGTAGCCGAGTGGCACGGTGTGGGTCCGGCTGAACGTCTCGGCCTTCCTCGTCACGACACTGTTGTGGAACTCGCGAAGTGCCCCTTCGAGATCACCGAGGGTGCAGAGGGTACGTGCGGTCTCGTGGGCCAGCGAGGCTTGCTGGAAGAACCAAACCCGCTGTGGATTTCGTCGCCCGGTCCCGCCGCGGCCAGGTCGTCCTCCGCGCGGAGCAGGGGGGCGATCGCCTCACGCCTCTGCCCGTCGGTCGCGAGGCTGCGTGCCTGTACGACGCCGAGCAGCGCGCGCTCGCGAGGTGTCGCCAGGGTGTAGCGCTTTCGGTCGGCAGACGCCGCCGCGAGCCTCACACCCGCCCCGGGGTGACCCAAGTCGAGCCCGGAACCGTGATCAGCGGGTCCGTGCCCCGGGAGCCGGGGCGCGGACCCGCTGTGGCCGGCCGATCTCCTATCCGAGCGTGATGCGATCGTTGATCGCCTGCGCCATCGCCTCGTAGCCGAACCGGCTGGGATGGAACCAGTTGTCGATCACCGAGTAGCTGAGGCCCGGCGCCTTCTCCAGCTCCGGCCAGGTGACGTAGCCGCCCACGCACGCCTCCTGGCCCGCGAACAGCGTGTGGATGTCGATCGCGTGCACCCCGGCGTCGGCGGCGGCGGCGGAGATGGCCGCCGCGAGGGCCGCGCCCTTGGGGACGAGCCACTGCCTGTCGCTGTTGACGATCCCGGAGCAGTCGAAGGTGTCGCCGCTCCGGGAGGGGTCGTAGGCCACCGGACCGGGATAGGTCACCACGTAGACCTTGTCGGCACCCCCTGCCGCCTCGGCGATTTTGAGGTACGCGGACAGCAGCAGCGGCCGCAAGGAGCTGACGCGTACGTCGATCTTGTCCGGCCGGCCGGCGCCGTTCGAGAACCCGTCCTTGCAGGGGGGAGCGTTCATGCAGGTGACGATCACGTCCGCGAACCCGAGGTCGTTGCCGCCGACGGTGACGGTGACGAGCCGCGGCTTCAGGGCGCGCAGCAGGTCCAGCTGGAAGACCGGTTCGCTGTAGTAGTCGGAACCGGCTCTGTCGGGATTTGGGGAGTTCGGCAGCCAGTTGTCGGTTGTAGCGACCTTCTCCGGTTTCACCCGTTCCAGCGAGCCGTCGTTGAGGATCGTGGTGCGGTTCATGTTTGGCAAGATCTCTTCGGTCTTCTGATCCAGGTAGTAGCCGACGCCGGCCACGTCCCACAGGTTGGAGCCGGCGCAGGCCAGCTCGACGACCGGCAGCGACCGCATGCCGGCGAGCAGCCGGGGCCAGGACAGAGTGCTGCGGTGACAGAGGTTGCCGGCGTCGCCGGGGGCGTTGTCCTCGTAGTCGGTGCCGTCGTCGAAGACGCCCGTACCTTCGCCGGAAGAGTAGGAGTCGCCGAGCGCCACATACCCGCCGGTGGGCACCGGGACGAAGGCGACCGCGTCGAAGGCGATGTCGGCGCCCTGGGTCGCCTCGCCGTCCGGTGTGATGTTGCTCAACGTCACCGGCAGGGAACACCTGTCCCCGGCCGCCCGGCATAGGTAGTAGCCGAGGCTGACCCATCGGTTGGCGTAGCGATTCTGGTTGATGGTCCGCCGATAGATGTCGTCGACCGTGTACGTCGCGTGCGAGCTCGCCGCCGCCAGGTCGGGGACGAAGACCTTGATCTCGTACACCGTGCCGACGTCCGGATCGGCCGGCAGGTCACCGGTCCAGGTGGCGCGGACCTCGTAGGCCGTGTCGCCCTTCGCGATCGTGTGGGTGAAGAAGGCGTGCCCGCCCATGCCGCCGCCGATCTGGTGCAGGTCGATGGCGGCCAGGCTGGACGTGCCGGCGAGGTCGAGCAGGTCCTTGCCGTCGCTGTCGCTCACGGTGAACGTGCCCCCGGTGCCGGCGGGCGGAAGCAGCAGCCGGTTCTCCGCGTCGCATCCCATGAGATTCGGCGTCCGGCGGGTCGGGTTCCTGTCCGTATCCAGGATCTCTTCGTCCACCACCACCGCGTTCGCCCCCGGGCTCACGCTCGCCACCGAGCACGTCGCGCTCAAGGGTGTGGCGGAGGGCTCTGGAGTGCCGGGCTGCGGGTAGTAGACGTGGCCGTTGGGGGCATCGGTGGGGGTGTCGCGGACGCAGAGCCTCGGGCAGTCGCCCCAAGCGACCGGCCTGTCCCACCAGCACAGGGTGTCCTCCGACGGGCAGGGGTCAGCGTGGCCGGCCTGGAGGGGGTCGCAGAAGTTGACGTCCTGGCGGCAGAACAGCGTGTGCGGCGGGGTCGACAGGAAGGTGCCCTGCTCCGCGTCCCAATCGTAGGTGCCCCGATATCGCAGGTAGCCGTTGCCGTCCAGCTGGGGCACCTCCATCCACCCGAACACCCTTTCCTGATAGGGCCAGTGAGAAGGCGTCCGCGCGTCGCCGTAGGTCGCGACCAGGCCGTCGTGCAGGAAGGCGTGGCGCGTCGACGGGTAGATGGGATTGGCGGGGTTGTTCAGCCAGCCCAGCCCTCTGCGGTCGGCGGCGTCGGTATGGACTCCCGAGTTGTATCCCCAGATCGCGCCGTACCAGTTCTCCACCTTCTGGGGATCGTCGTCGTTCAGGCGGATGCCCAGGTCGTGGAGCTGAACCCACTTTGTCTGCAGGATCTGCGCCGCCGCCGCGATGTTGGTGGCGTAGTCCACCGCGACGCGCACCTGCCTGTCGTCGGGGATGGTCGCTCCGCTCAGCGGCGGGAAGCGCATTCCGTCGGTGATCTGGGCGATCCCGTAGCCGCAGTCGGCCGCGGAATAGTCGATCCGGCTGAGCGTGGCGTCGGTGCCGTAGTAGTTGGCGATGAGCGGGTTGCCGGAACGGCCGGCGATCGCGTGCCAGCTCGCCTGGCTGAAGTTCGACTCCTGCGCGAGGATCCCGTACATGACCAGCGGAGGGACGTGCGGAGCACCGGCCACCAGTGGGAAGTCCTCGCTGGGATACGCCTGCTCGACGGGCGCGTAGTGCGCGTCGTCCCGCGAGTAGCGCTCCGGCTGCGGCGGACGGGCGCCCGAGGGGTGACCCTCGATGAGATAGCCCTGGACGGCCTGGTTGACCGCCCACAGGACCTGTTGTGTCGTCGGCTGCCAGACCTGCTTGAAGACGTCGTTGCGGGCCACGGAACACGTCGGCGGGCCGGTCTCCGGGCTCTCGCCCGCCGCGGCGGCGAACGACCGGGCCGGGAGCGGCGAGGTCTCGCCCGCCGCCGGCTCCGGCAACGGGGCGTCGCGCTGGGCCCCGGTGCTCTCGATCCTGGTACGGATCCCGTTCGTGTGGGCGCCGGCCGGTGCCAGCACTGCCAGGCCGCCGTCGAGCGAGATCTGGTCCACCTCCTCACGCGCCCCCGCGGTCAGGCTCCGGATCTCGGAACGCCCCTGCTCGGACAGGCCCGTGACGAAGTTGTGCCCGGTCCGTCCGCCGTACAGGTGGACCCGTGCGGCGGGGCCGGATCCGATCCGGCGGGTCGCGGACGCGTTCCAGTGCCACGCCGTCGAGGTGTGCCCGTCCGGCACCACGAGATCCACGCCGCCGTCGGTCGCGGGCCGCACCTCCTCGACCGGCCCGGGCAGCGTCGCCAGGGTCTCCAGGCCGGACCCGGTCACCCGTACCAGCCGGGAACCGCGGACGGCGACGATGCCGTCCGCGGCCGCGACCGCCGACGTGAGTTCGGCGTCGGCCGTGCCGCTTCGGACCGCCTTCCCCGTACCGGCGTCGACGACCGTGATCCGCGTGGGCCGCTGCCCCGCGCCGAGGTAGCTGGTCAGCGCCACCTCGTGCCCAGTTCCGCAGCCCGGATTGAAGTAGGCGAGGGAGACGCCTGAGCCGAGCGGGCGTACCGCCCCCGTCCGGACGTCCACGGCGTAGGCCAGGCCGCCCTGGTTCATGCCGGCCTCGCTGTTCGCCGTGTGCCACGGCGCGATCACCGCGACGACGAACCGCCCGTCGCCGGTACGGCAGTGCTCACCGGTCCACGCCTCGTCGCCGTACCCGCCCGGCCGCAACGAGGCCAAAGGCTTCCAGCCGCCTCCGGCCTCGCCGATGAACAGGTGATAGCCCGCGGTGTCCGCCGTGGCGGTGACCGCCGTGTCGGCGCCGGGATCGGCCCGGGACGCACCGGGGTCCTTCTCCGCTGGAATGGGGGACGACAGAGCCGCCTCGGCGGCAACGGGATCATGCTGGCCGGCGACGGACGGGACGGTCGCCAGCAGGAGCACCGCAGCGAGGCGGTGCAGCTTCGGCAGGAGATTCACTGGCTCACCCGCTCCGGTTCAGGCGGGCGCGCAGTTGGTGAACACCTTGCCGCTCACGTATTTGCTGTGCGCCCACATGCACGCCTCGGCCGTCACCGTTGCGGCGAAGGTCTGGTTGGTCCACATGGGCTGCGGGGAGGACGAAGGGTAGTAGCTCCCGTTCTCGGGATACAGGAGCTGCCGCTCACCGGTCAACGCCCAGGCGCCGATCAGGGCGTCCTTGGCCGCGCTGTACTCGTAACCCACCGCCCAGTTGGTGCCGCACCTGTAGGAGTACCAGTTCTCCACACGCCCCAGCGTGTGGCCCTTGCCGTCGTCGACATAGGCGGTGTTCACGGGCTGGGAGTCGGACGCGCACGTCGTGTCGTAGGGATCGGTGTTCCAGCAGCTTCCCCCGCAGTTGTAGTAGGTGGCCTGCGCGGCCCGGGCGGATGCGTGCGCCGTGGAAGGCGCCGAAACCGCGAGGACCAGCAGCATGCCCAGCGGCACGGTGAGCGCCGGATACATGCGGGACGACAGAGAGGTTCGCTGCATGTCTGTCCCTAAGATCGATTTGTCTGGAGTGAGTCGCTCTGGATTCCCGGGGCGACGGGGTGTGGCTGATGTCTGTCTGCTGCGGTTGTGGCTTCGAAGGAATGGCCGCCTCGTCGCCCTGGACGCCTTGG
>NZ_JADBGC010000047.1:0-29494 GCF_014892245.1 Microbispora sitophila
CGCCCACTCATCCGGTGGGCGTCATCCCCGCCACGACCCCCCTCCTCCCAGGAGCAGGCAGTGCATCCACAGGAAGTCCCGGGGACGGCTCCACACCGAGCCTTCCACGCGCACCCCATGAGACCGCCACGCCCGCGCACCCGAATCCTCGCCTGGATCGTGGCCGCTCTCCTGGTGATCGCCGGCCTGGCGGCAGGACCGTCCGCCGCATCCGCGGCGGGCAACCCCTACGAGCGCGGGCCCTCCCCCACCGCGGCGAGCATCGCCGCGGACCGCGGTCCTTTCGCCACCGCCCAGATGACCGTCCCCAGGGGCAACGGATTCGGCGGCGGGGTCATCTACTACCCGACCGACACCAGCCAGGGCACTTTCGGCGCCATCGCGATCGCCCCCGGCTTCAGCACCGCCTGGAGCTACTACGCCTGGCAGGGCCCGAGACTCGCCTCGTTCGGCTTCGTCGTGATCGGGATCGAGACCAACACTCTCAACGACTACGCCGACGCCCGGGCCACCCAGTTGCTCGCCGCCCTGGACTACCTGGTCAACAGCAGCCCGGTGCGTGACCGGGTCGACCGCGACCGGCTGGCGGTGGGCGGACACTCCATGGGCGGCGGAGGCGCGCTCCTCGCGGCCATCCAGCGGCCCTCGCTCCTGACCGCGGTCGGGCAGGCGCCGTACGTGCCCAACGGCGATCTGTCGGCCATCAAGAGCCCCACGATCATCTTCGCCGGCCAGGCCGACGGAACGGTGACCCCGCAGTACGCCAAGAACGCCTACAACACCATTCCCGCCGGCGTCGAGCGCGCGTACGTCGAGATCGCCAACGAGGGCCACGGCTTCCCCGCCGGTGGCGGCGGGGGCAACTCGGGTGCCTTCGCCCGCACGATGATGGTCTGGATGAAGCTGTTCATCGACAAGGACACCCGTTACGCGCCGTTCTTGTGCCCGACGCTGTCCAACGCGAACGGCATCTCCACGTACATGGCAAGCTGCCCGCTCGACCCGCCCGGAGGCGGCCCGACGGCCAGCCCGACGGCGACTCCCAGCTCGACTCCGACGGGTCCTCCGCCGGCGACGGGGGCGCTGCGGGGTGTGGCGTCGGGGCGGTGCCTGGACGTCAGCGGCGCCTCGCAGGCCAACGGCGCCCAGGCGCAGATCTGGGACTGCAACGGCCAGAACAACCAGCAGTGGACCTCCACCAGCGCCGGTGAGCTGCGCGTCTACGGCAACAAGTGCCTCGACGTCAACGGCGGCGGCACCGCCGACGGCACCAGCGTGATCATCTGGGACTGCAACGGCCAGAACAACCAGAAATGGCGCTTCAACACCGACGGCACCATCACCGCCGTCGGCGCGAACAAGTGCCTGGACGTGTCCGGCGCCGGCACCGCCAACGGCACCAAGACCCAGATCTGGACCTGCCACGGCGGCACCAACCAGAAATGGACCCGCGCCTGACGGCGTCCTCGTCGTCCGACCGGCGAGGACGGGAGACGGGCCCTCCCCGATGGGAAAGCGGCTCGTCACCCTCCTCGTACGACAGCGATCGGCAACCAACGCCTCCCTCATGCGGCCGCCGCGATCGGCGGCCGGATGAGGGAACCAGAGGCGGCACCCCTCTGAGCACGTAGCAGAACTCCGGCAACAGCGCGGCGGCGCGCGCTCTGCCCTTACTGATCTTTATGTGTCAGGAAGGAAACCGATGTCCCGACGTCCGTGGCTCACAACGCTGACCACGATGGCGCTGATCACTTCCGGAGCCTTCGCGCTCACCTCCGCTCCGGCGAACGCGCTGACCATCCCGGCCTCCGACTACCAGCAGGTGTCGCTCGCGTCCGGCGGCGCGGAGCTGGGTGAGGCGATGTCGCTGGCCGTGATGCCCAACCGGTCGGTCCTCCACACGGCCCGTGACGGCACGCTGCGCGTCACCGATGTCAACGGCAACACCAAGGTGGCCGGCAAGCTCAACGTCTACACGCACGACGAGGAGGGCCTGCAAGGCGTGGCGGTCGACCCGAACTTCGCGTCGAACCGCTACGTCTGGCTCTACTACTCGCCGCGGCTCAGCACGCCGACCGGCGACGCGCCCAGCACCGGCACCCAGTCGCAGTTCGACCAGTGGAAGGGACACCTGAACCTGTCCCGCTTCACACTGAAGTCCGACGACACGCTCGACATGAGCAGTGAGAAGGTCGTGCTGGAGGTGCCGAACGACCGGGGGATGTGCTGCCATGTGGGCGGCGACATCGACTTCGACGCCGCCGGCAACCTCTATCTCACGACCGGCGACGACAGCAACCCGTTCGAGTCGGGCGGCTACTCCCCGCTGGACGAGCGGACCGACCGCAACCCGCAGTACGACGCCCAGCGTACGGCGGGCAACACCAACGACCTGCGTGGCAAGGTCCTGCGGATCAAGCCCCAGCCGGACGGCACCTACACGATCCCCAGCGGCAACCTGTTCCCGCCGGGGACGGCGAAGACCCGGCCGGAGATCTACGCGATGGGCCTGCGCAACCCGTTCCGGATGAGCGTGGACAAGGCGACCGGCATCGTCTACCTGGGCGACTACGGTCCCGACGCGGGTGTGACCAACAGCAGCCGGGGCCCGAACGGGCAGGTGGAGTTCGACCGCATCACCAGTGCGGGCAACTACGGCTGGCCGTACTGCACCGGCACGAACACCACCAGCGAGACCTACAACGAGTGGAACTTCGCCTCCAACAGCACCGGACCGAAGTACAACTGCGCGGGCGGCCCGACCAACAACTCCTTCCGCAACACCGGCCTGACCACGCTGCCCGCGGCCAAGCCGGCATGGATCAAGTACGGGGGGGACGCCGGATCTCCGCCGGAGTTCGGCTCCGGGTCGGAGTCGCCGATGGGCGGTCCGGTCTACCGCTTCGACCCGAACCTGAGCTCGGCCGTCAAGTTCCCGCAGGCGCTCGACGGGCGGTTCTTCGCGGGTGAGTACGGCCGCCGCTGGATCAAGGCGATCGAGGTCAAGACGGACGGCGCCTACGGCGAGATCTCCGCCTTCCCCTGGAACGGCACCCAGGTGATGGACATGGCCTTCGGCCCCGACGGCGCCCTCTACGTGCTCGACTACGGCACCGGAAGCAACAACCAGGCGTTGTATCGGATCGAGTACATCGGCAAGGCCAACCGCAACCCGATCGCCAAGGCCTCCGCCGACAAGACCTCGGGACCGGCTCCGCTGACCGTGAACTTCTCCTCCGCGGGGAGTTCCGACCCCGAGGGCGGTGCGCTGACGTACGCGTGGAGCTTCGGCGACGGCACCACCTCCACGGCGGCCAACCCGAGCAAGACCTACACCACGGACGGCACCTACACCGCCACCCTCACCGTGCGTGACCCGCAGGGGCTGACCGGAAGCGCCAGTGTGATCGTGACCGTCGGCAACTCCGCCCCGACGGTGACGCTGACCACCCCGGCCGACGGGCAGCTGTTCTCCTTCGGAGACACCGTGCCCTTCCAGGTCACCGTGAGCGACCCGGAGGACGGCACGATCGACTGCTCGAAGGTGACCGTCACCTACTTCCTCGGTCACGACAGCCACGCACACCAGATCACCTCCAAGAGCGGCTGCAGCGGCTCGATAGCTGTGCCGGTGGACGGCGAGCACGACTCGGCGGCCAACATCTACGGTGTCTTCGAGGCCTCCTACACCGACCAGGGAGGCCTGACCTCCACCAGTGTCCGTACTCTCCAGCCGCGCCACCGGCAGGCCGAGCACTTCGGCGCCCAGCAGGGTGTCCAGACGGCCGATCACACCACCGCCGAGGGCGGCAAGACGGTCGGCTTCACCGACGACGGCGACTGGATCTCCTTCCAGCCCTACAACCTGAGCGACGCGACGAAGATCACCGCTCGGGTGTCCTCGGCCGGCGCGGGCGGCCGGATCGAGGTGCGGGCGGGCTCGGCCACGGGCACGTTGCTGGGCACGGTGAACGTCGCGAGCACCGGTAGCTGGGACACCTTCACCGACGTCTCGGCGAACCTCAGCGGCGTGCCGTCCGGCACGACCACGCTGTACCTGGTCTTCCGCGGCGCGACAGGACAGGGCTACCTGTTCGATCTGGACGCCTTCACCTTCGGCACCGGCACGTCGTCCTCCCCGTCCCCCTCCCCCTCCCCATCGCCCTCTCCGTCGCCCTCTCCGTCGCCCTCGGCGAGCACGAGTGCGCTGAAGGGTGTGGCGTCGGGGCGGTGCCTGGACGTCAGCGGGGCGTCGCAGTCCAACGGCGCCCAGGCGCAGATCTGGGACTGCAACGGGCAGAACAACCAGCAGTGGACCACCACCAGCGCCGGTGAGCTGCGCGTCTACGGCAACAAGTGCCTGGACGTCAACGGCGGCGCCACGGCCGACGGCACGTCCGTGATCATCTGGGACTGCAACGGCCAGAACAACCAGAAGTGGCGCCTCAACTCCGACGGAAGCATCACCGCCGTCGGCGCGAACAAGTGCCTGGACGTCAACGGCGGCGGCACCGCCAACGGCACCAAGGTGCTGATCTGGACGTGCAACGGCCAGAACAACCAGAAGTGGACCCGCGCCTGAGGCCATCCGACACACCACCCGGCCCCGGCCACACGCCGATCACCCATTGATGTGACGCCCGGCGCGGCCCAGCTTTCATCGAAAGGGCCGCGCCGGGCCGCGACGGAAGGACACCCATGCTGCGACATCTGACCCCCGCCGCGCTCTGGCGCATCGCGGGGAGCGACCGGAGGACATCCGTGCTGCGACGCCTGTCGGTGACCGCGGTGGCGCTCACCGCCGCCGCCGCGACCGTGATCCCCGCCATCCCCGCCCAGGCCGCCGCATTCAAGGTGCTGGTCTTCTCCAAGACGGCCGCGTTCCGGCACGACTCCATTCCCGCCGGCATCCAGGCCATCCGCGAACTGGGCGCCGCCAACGACTTCGCCGTGGACGCCACGGAGGACGCGAACGCGTTCACCTCGGGCAACCTCGCGCAGTACAAGGCCGTGGTGTTCCTCAGCACCACCGGCGACGTGCTGAACGCCTCCCAGCAGACCGCCTTCCAGTCGTACATCGACGGCGGAGGCGGCTATGTGGGGGTGCATTCGGCCGCCGACACCGAGTACGACTGGCCCTACTACGGGCAGCTGATGGGGGCCTGGTTCAACAACCACCCGGCCATCCAGCAGGCGACCGTACGGAACGAGGACCGGGCGAACGCGGCCACGGCCCATCTCGGCCAGACCTGGACGCGCACCGACGAGTGGTACAACTACCGCACCAACCCGCGCGCCAACGTGCACGTGCTGCAGAGCCTGAACGAGAGCAGCTACAGCGGCGGGAACATGGGCGACCACCCGATCACCTGGTGCCACCCGCAGGCGTCCGGCCGGTCGTTCTACACCGGTCTCGGGCACACCCAGGAGTCGTACGCCGATTCCAACTTCCGCACCCTGCTGCTCGGCGGCATCCGCTACGCGGCCAAGGCCACGAACGCCGACTGCCGTCCCGAGACCGGCTACACGACCCTGTACAACGGGTCGACCACCGGCTGGACGCAGGCCGGGCCCGGCTCGTTCGCCAACAGCGACGCCACGCTGACCTCCCAGGGCGGCATGGGCATGCTGTGGTACAACGCCAAGGAGTTCGGCTCCTACTCCCTCAAGCTCGACTGGAGGATGACCGGCGACTCCAACTCGGGGGTGATCGTCGGGTTCCCGGCCACCAGCGACCCCCAGACGGCCCTCGACACCGGGTACGAGGTCCAGATCGACGCCACCGACACCGCGGACAAGACGACCGGGGCGATCTACGGCTTCCAGTCGGCCGACCTCGCCGCACGTGACGCGGCGCTGAACCCGCCGGGTCAGTGGAACACCTACGAACTGCTCGTCCAGGGAGAGCGGCTGCAGGTGTTCCTCAACGGCACCAAGATCAATGATTTCACGAACACGGACCCGGTCCGATCCCTGCAACAGGGGTACATCGGCATCCAGAACCACGGGTCCGGCGATGTGGTGTCGTTCCGGAACATCCGGGTCAAGGAACTGAGCGGCCCATCGACCTCCCCGTCCCCCTCGCCGTCGCCGTCCCCTTCCGCGTCGCCGTCGCCGCCTGCGGGTGGCACGACCGCGCTGCGGGGTGTGGCGTCGGGGCGGTGCCTGGACGTCAGCGGCGCCTCGCAGTCCAACGGCGCGCAGACGCAGATCTGGGACTGCAACGGTCAGAACAACCAGAAGTGGACGTCCACCAGCGCCGGTGAGTTGCGGGTGTACGGCAACAAGTGCCTGGACGTGAACGGCGCCGGCACCGCCGACGGCACGAGCGTGATCATCTGGGACTGCAACGGGCAGAACAACCAGAAGTGGCGCTTCAACGCGGACGGCAGCATCACCGCCGTCGGCGCGAACAAGTGCCTGAACGTCAGCGGCACCGCCAACGGCACGAAGGCGCAGATCTGGACGTGCAACGGCCAGAACAACCAGAAGTGGACCCGCGTCTGAGGTGATCCGTCCCACCCGGGAGCGGCGGGGAACTCCGGGGTCCCACCCCGCCTCGCCGCACCCGGCATCACGTCCGGCGCGGCCCTGATCGGGGCCGCGCCGACTTCTTTCTCAGTACGGAAGGCGTGCTGATTCGGCGGTTTTTCGCCAAATGGCGGCGAAAGTCCCTTTCCCCATGTCGGAGTATGCGGCTCTCTGCCTGAGGAGAGGGCCCTCATGTATGGCAAGAAGCCCGGCACTCCCCCAACATGGGTGTGAAAGTTTCATACTCATCTGCTCCAAACCACTGGATACAAGACCTCCACTCCTCATGGGCTTGAGGGCATTGGCACGGTCATTTTCCTGTGGAAGGGCGACTTCCGCAGAAAGGTGGCGAAACTATGTCCGGGTGTGAGAGAAGAAGTCTCCTCGGGCAAGTAAATAAGCGTGCTTGACATCAGAAGTTTGGTAGACCTATTTTCTTCCCGAATCGTTTCGACCGCTCCCGCCGGACCAGGTTGAACCTCCGCCCGAGTCACACCCCGTCCACCGGAGCGGAACGCGCGTCGGCCGGCGGCCGTGACGTCCTCGCCGGCGACCGGCCCGGTAAGCCGCACGCCGGGCCGGCACGACTCCCACCCCCCTTAGGAGATCCCCGTGCATGAGTCCTCACCCCGTACGGCGCGGAGACTCGTCCCGGCCGGTTCGGCGTCACGTCTCGACAGGCGGGCCGCGTGCTGAAGATGACCGGCATCGGCAAGAGCTTCCTGGGCGTCCGGGTCCTCGACGGGGTCGACCTGGAGGCGTCCGCGGGCGAGGTCCACGCGGTGGTGGGAGAGAACGGCGCAGGCAAGTCGACGCTCATGAAGATCCTCGCCGGGGTGCACACTCCGGACGAGGGGACGATCGAGATCGACGGCCGCAGCGTGGCGTTCGGGCATCCGATCGAGGCGCAGCGGGCCGGGGTGGCGATCATCTACCAGGAGCTCACCCTGCTGCCGGAGCGGACGGTGGCCGAGAACGTCTTCCTGGGCCGGGAACCCGTCCGGCGGCGGCTGGTCGACCGGGCGGCGATGGAGTCGGCGACCGGTGAGCTGCTGAGCTCGCTCGGCGAGGAGTCGTTCGGGCCGCGCGATCTCGTACGGCGGCTCTCGGTCGCGCAGCAGCAGGTCGTCGAGATCGCCAAGGCGCTGTCGCTGAACGCCCGGATCGTGGTGATGGACGAGCCGACCGCCGCGCTGGCCGACCACGAGGTGGAGCTGCTCTACACACTGGTGCGGCGGCTCACCGGGCGCGGCATCGCGGTTCTGTACATCTCCCACCGGCTCCCCGAGATCTTCGAGCTCGCCGACCGGATCACCGTGCTCAAGGACGGTGCCCGGGTCACCACCGCGGAGGCCTCGAGCCTGGACACCGCGACTCTGGTCCGCCTGATGGTCGGCCGGGACCTGGACTCCTACTACCCACCCCGGGCGGCGGAACCGCCCGGAGAGGTGATGCTGAGCGTGCGCGGCGGGGGCAACGCCCGCCTGCACGGCATCGACCTCGACCTGCGCGCTGGGGAGATCGTCGGGGTGGCCGGGCTGCAGGGCTCGGGCCGCACCGAGCTGGCCAAGGCGCTGTTCGGCGCGGAGCCCTTCACCAGCGGCGAGATGACGCCCTGCCGCCCCCGCTCGGTCCGCGAGGGCATCGCGGCGGGCATCGGCCTGGTCACCGAGGACCGCAAGGCCGAAGGGCTCCTGCTGAACCAGCGGGTGCGTGACAACGCCCTGCTCGTCGCCCGGGCCGCCGGGACGCGCCGGCCCGGGGTCGAGCGGCTGCTCGAGCGCGTGCGGCTGACCCCACCCCGGCCCACCCAGGAGGTCCGGCTGCTGTCCGGGGGCAACCAGCAGAAGGTCGTGCTGGCCAAGTGGATGACGGTCGCGCCGCGCGTCCTGCTGTTCGACGAACCCACCCGCGGCGTCGACGTCGGCGCCAAGGCCGCCATCCACGAGCTGATGCGCGAACTCGCCCGTGACGGCACGGCCATCCTGATGATCTCCTCCGAGCTCCCCGAGCTCATCGGCATGAGCGATCGCATCCTCGTGCTGCGGGACGGGCGCCTAGCGGGAGAGCTGCCGGCCGGCGCCACCGAGGAGGCCGTGATGCACCTGGCGGCCGCGTCGTGACTCAGCAACTGAAGCTCCGGCGCGTCACGGCCGAGGGTTCGTTCCTGCGGCGGCTGTCGGCCGACCGGCCCGCGCGTGCCGTCTACGTGGCGCTGGCCCTGCTCGTCGTGCTGGGCTGGCTGCTGTTCGCCCTGGACGGCGGGCGGTTCCTCAGCCAGGAGAACATCGTCGGGATCCAGCAGCGATCGGCGGCGCTGGGCATCGTCGCGGTCGGTCAGACCCTGGTGATCCTGGCCGGGAGCCTGGACCTCTCGGTGGCCTACCTGATCAGCCTGACCTCGCTGATCGCGGCCGAGATCATGGCGGGCGCCGACGAAAGCGTACCGGCCGCGGTGGCCGCCGTGCTGGCGGTGAGCGCGACAGCCGGCCTGGTGAACGGCCTGATCGTCACCAGGCTCCGGGTGCACGCCTTCATCGCCACGCTCGGGGTCGCGCTGATCATCAGAGGCGTGCTGGACGAACGGTACGACGGGCCGGCGGGCAGTGTGCCGGAGTCCTTCCAGCATCTCGGGTACGACCGCATCGGGCCGCTCCCGGTGTCGGCGCTGCTGTGGGCCGCGGTGGCCGCGTCCGCGTGGCTCCTGCTCAGCCGGACACGGCTGGGCTACCGGATCTACGCGGTGGGCGGGGACGCCGAGGTCGCGCGGCTGTCGGGAGTGCGCACCGAGCGGGTCGTGGTCGCCGCCCACGTGCTCTGCTCGGTCTGCGCCGGGATCGCCGGATTGCTGCTGGCCTCCCGGCTCGGAGCCGGCGCGCCGACGGTCGGGACCGACGGCGGGTACGACCTGGAGTCGATCGCGGCAGTCGTGCTCGGCGGGACCGCCCTGGCCGGAGGCCGTGGCGGGGTCGCCGGGACCGTCGGCGGAGTTCTGCTCCTGGCCGTCCTCGACAGCATCTTCAACCAGCTGGAGGTCAACTCCTTCGCCAAGGACGTCGTGCGGGGCGTGGTCCTGGTGGCCGCCCTGGCGATCTACGCCCGCAGGAGGCGGACCGCATGAGACGCGCGCTACCGATCTTCGTGGTGCTGGCCGGGCTGCTGGTCGCAATCGCGATCGCCAACCCGTACTTCCTGGAGCCGCCCGCCTTCCTCGCCTTCGTCAAACGGGCCGCGCCACTGGTGATCCTCGCGGCCGGGCAGTACTTCGTCATCGTGTCGGGCGAGTTCGACCTGTCGGTCGGCTCCCTCGTCACGGCCGAGGTGGTGATCGCCGCCCGGCTCATCGACGGCTCCGCGACGGCGACCTGGCCCGTGCTGGCCCTGCTGATCGTCCTCGGACTGCTCACCGGGCTGGTCAACGGGACCGTGACCACCCTGCTCCGGGTCCCGTCGTTCATCACGACGCTCGGCATGCTGCTGATCCTCTCGGGAGCGATCTTCCTCTGGACGGGCGGCGCGCCCCGGGGCGCCCTGTCCCCGCAGTTCCGCGAGCTGGGCCGGGGGAGCCTGGGCCCGGTGCCCTGGTCGGTCTTCATCCTCGTCGCGGTGGCGGCCGCCGCGATCTGCGCGATGCGTGCCGGCTTCGGCCACACGCTGATCGCGACCGGCGACAACGACCGGGCCGCCGCCCTGTCCGGTGTCCGGGTCGCCCGGGTACGGACGGTGGCGTTCATGATCTCCGGGCTGTCCGCGGCGGTCGCCGCGATTCTGCTCGGTGGTTTCGCCGGGGTGTCCGCGCAGGTCGGCCAGGGCCTGGAGTTCCAGGCAATCACCGCTGTCGTGCTCGGCGGCGTGGCCCTCGGAGGCGGCCGCGGCTCCGTGGTCGCCGCAATGGCGGGCGCCTTCACCCTGGAGGCGCTGTTCACCCTGCTCAACCTGTACGGCATCTCGGGGGCGGTGGAACCGGCCGTACAGGGTGTGATCATCATCGCCGCGGTGGCGCTGGGAGCGGTGAGCCTCCCACGCAGAAGAGCCGCGGCCGCCTCATGATGGAAGGACAACCATGCGTTCATATTCGCGGCGGCTCCTCGCCTCCGCCGCGCTGGCCGTGCTGACGCTGTCGGCGGCCGCGTGCACCAGCGACAAACCCGCGCCCTCCGCCTCCACCGCGCCGGTCGGGTCCACCGGGTCGGAGGACAAGGGCACCGGGGCGCAGTCGAAGTTCTTCGTGCAGGCCGACTACGACGCCCAGATGGCGATGCGCCGAGCGCAGCCGACCGGCTCGCCGGACAAGCCGTGGGAACAGAGCATCGACCCGCAGTTCGTCGACACCGCCACGTACAAGAAGGCGGGGCCGTACCACCTGTGCTTCTCCAACGCCGCCGTCAACAACCCCTGGCGGCAGGTCGGCTTGAAGACCATGCAGGCGGAGGTCGCCCTGCACAAGGAGATCGCGCGCTTCACCATGCTGGACGCCGAGGGCAAGGACGACAAGCAGATCTCCGACATCGCGGAGTTGCAGGGCAAGGGCTGCGACGTGCTGATCGTCTCCCCCAACACCACGGCGACGCTGACTCCCGCGGTGTCCGGGGCCTGCCCGAAGGTGCCGGTCATCGTGTTCGACCGCGGGGTCCAGACCGACTGCCCGGTCACCTTCATCAAGCCGATCGGCGGCTACGCCTTCGGCGCCGAGGCGGCCGAGTTCCTCATCGACAAGGTGCCGCCCGGCGGGAAGATCCTTGCGCTGCGCATCCTGCCCGGTGTGGACGTGCTGGAGACCCGGTGGTCGGCCGCGAAGGTCGCGTTCGACAAGAGCGACCTCGATGTCGTCGGCGTGGAGTTCACCGACGGCGACGCCGCGAAGACCAAGAGCGTCGTCAGCGACTACATCCAGCGCTACGGGAAGATCGACGGAGTCTGGATGGACGCGGGCGCCACCGCCGTCGCCGCCGTCGAGGCGTTCGAGGACGCGGGCCAGCCCGTTCCGCCGATCAACGGCGAGGACCAGCAGGACTTCCTGAAGAAGTGGAGCGACGCGAAGCTGACCGCGATCGCCCCGACCTATCCGACGTACCAGTGGCGCACTCCCATCATCGCGGCGCTCAAGATCCTCAAGGGTGAGCAGGTGCCGAAGGTCTGGAACCTGCCGCAACCGACGATCACCCAGGAGAACCTCGCCACCTACCTCAAGCCCGGCATGCCGCCGCTGCACTACGCCCTGTGCGGCTGCGAGAACCTGCCCGGCTACCCGCAGAAGTGGGGCGGCACGTCGTGATCGGAGTCAACACGTGGGTCTGGGTCTCGCCGCTCACCGACGAGTCCCTGGCCGTCCTCGCGCCGCGGATCGCGGGATGGGGATTCGACGTGGTCGAGCTGCCGGTCGAGCAGCCCGGCGACTGGGACCCCGAGCGTGCGGCGGCCCTCCTGGACGGGCTCGGCCTCGGCGCGTCGGTCGTGCTCACCATGCCACCGGGACGCGAGCTCGTCGGCGCCTCGACGCAGAGCGTCCAGGAGACCCAGGACTACCTGCGGCACTGCGTGGACGTGGCGGTGACCGTGGGCGCGCCGGCGGTCAGCGGACCCGCCTACGCCTCGGTCGGCCGGGCCTGGCGGATGAGCCCCGACGAGCGGCGCGCGCTCTACGCCGAGCTGAGGGAGAACCTGAAACCGGTCGTCGCCTACGCGGCCGAACGCGGGGTCCGGATCGGCGTCGAACCGCTCAACCGATACGAGACCAGTGTCGTCAACACCGTCGAACAGGCGCTCGAAGCCCTCCCGGAGGAATGCGGGCTCGCCCTCGACACCTACCACATGAACATCGAGGAGAAGGATCCGCTCCGGGCCGTCCGGCTGGCGGGCGCGAGGATCGCGCACCTCCAGGTATGCGGAACCGACCGTGGCGCCCCCGGTAGCGACCACTTCGACTGGACGGGCTTCGCCGCAGCCGTCCGCGACGTGAACTACGGCGGCCCGCTCGTGATCGAGTCCTTCACCGCCGACAACAAGACCATCGCCACCGCCGCATCCGTCTGGCGTCCCCTGGCCCCCAGCCAGGACGCCCTCGCCACCGAAGGCCTCGCCTTCCTCCGCACCCTCGACCTGTCCACCCGACCCTCCCCCTGAGCCGAGACGGCTCACGCCTTCGCACTCTTCGACTCCGACCGTTACCGGTAAACCCCCCCAGGAGATTTTTCATGCGAAGATCACGCCTGCTCCCCGCCCTGGCCGCGGCCCTGTTAGGACTCTTGCTGTCCGCGGTGCCGCTGGTCGCGCACGCGGCCGCTCCGCAGTTCAAGGTGCTGCTGTTCAGCAAGACCGCGAGCGGCGCCTACCGGCACGATTCCATCCCCGCCGGTATCGCGATGTTCCAGCAGCTGGCGGCCGACAACAACTTCCAGCTCGACCAAAGCGAGGACTCCGCCGTCTTCACCTCGTCGACCCTCAACACCTACGACGCGGTGATCATGCTCCAGACCTCGGGCATGGTGTGGGACAACGACGCCCAGCGTCAGGCCATGCAGGCCTACGTGCGCAGCGGCCACGGCGTCGTGGCGATCCACAACGCCGTCGACATGAACATCGAGTCGCAGTTCCCCTGGTGGGACCAGACCGTGCTGGCCGGCGCGCACATGACGCAGCACTCCTCGATCGTGCAGGGCACCGCCAAGGTGGCCGACAAGGTGCACCCCTCCACCAAGGGGCTGCCGGACCGCTGGGTGCGTACCGAGGAGTGGTACAACTTCGACAAGAACATGCGTGGTTCCGTCCACGTGCTGGTCACCGCGGACGAGACCACCTATGACGCCGGGGCGAACAAGATGGGCGCCGACCACCCGATCTCCTGGTGTCACAACCCGGAGGGCGGCCGGGTGTGGGCGACCGCCATGGGCCACCAGGCGTCCTCCTACTCGGAGCCGCTGTTCAAGCAGCACCTGCTGGGCGCGGTGAAGTGGGCGGCGGGCGCCGAGGCCGGTGACTGCGGCGGCACGATCTCGGCCCGGTTCCAGAAGGTGACCCTCGACGGCGCGCCGGACCAGCCGATGGAGCTGGACGTGGCCGCCGACGGCAGGGTCTTCTACATCTCGCGCTCCGGCAAGGTGAACCTGATTCCCGCCGGCGGCGGGAGCACGCGCGTCATCGGCACCCTGTCGGTGTACGACGGCGGTGAGGACGGCGGGATCGGGCTGGCGCTCGACCCGAACTTCTCCACCAACGGCTGGATCTACATCAACTACTCGCCGTCCAACGGCGGTGAGGTGAACCGGGTGTCGAGGTTCACCTTCAACGGCACCAGCCTCGACCTGTCCAGCGAGAAGAAGATCATCGAGGTTCCGGCGTACCGCAACGTCGACGAGCCGGGCCACACCGGCGGCTACCTCGCGTTCGGGCCGGGCGGCAACCTGTACATCGGCCCGGGTGACGACACCAACCCCAACGCCTCCAGCGGCTATGCGCCGATCGACGAGCGGCCGGGCCGGGAGCACTACGACGCCCAGCGGTCCGCGGCCAACACCAACGACCTGCGCGGCAAGATCCTGCGCATCCACCCCGAGTCCGACGGCACCTACACGATCCCGTCCGGCAACCTGTTCGCTCCGGGCACCGCCAAGACGCGGCCGGAGATCTACGCGATGGGCTTCCGCAACCCGTTCCGCTTCTCGGTCGACAAGGTCACCGGGTGGATCTCCCTGGGCGACTACGGCCCGGACGCGGGCAGCGCCAACCCCAACCGCGGCCCCGAGGGCATCGTGGAGTGGAACCTGATCAAGCAGCCGGGCTTCTACGGCTGGCCGTACTGCACCGGCAACAACACCCCGTTCAACGACTTCAACTTCGCCACCAACACCTCGGGGGCGAAGTTCAACTGCTCGGCGCCGGTCAACGACTCGCCCAACAACACGGGCCTGACCAACCTGCCCGCGGCCAAGCCCGCGACCGTGTGGTACAACTACCACGCCTCGGCCGAGTTCCCCGAGATCAACTGCTGCGGCGGCGCGGCCCCCATGGGCGGCCCGTTCTACCGCTACGACGCAACCGGCGCCTCCGACCGCAAGTTCCCCGAGTACTTCGACGGCACGCCGTTCTTGTACGAGTGGAGCCGCAACTTCGTCAAGGAGATGCGCCTCGACTCCTCCGGCAATCTCCTGAAGATCAACCCGTTCGTCGCGAACATCGCTCCCCATGCGCCGATCGACATGAAGTTCGGCCCCGACGGCGCGCTCTACATGGCCGACTGGGGCAACGGCTTCGGCCACGAGAACACCGATGACAGCATCTACCGGATCGACTACGTGGTCGGCAACCGCGCTCCCATCGCCAAGGCGAGCGCCAACCCCGACTCGGGCAACGCGCCGCTGACGGTCGCGTTCTCCTCGGCCGGCTCGTCCGACCCCGACGGCGACGCGATCACCTACAGCTGGGACTTCGGTGACGGCGGGACCTCCACCAGCGCCAACCCGTCCCACACCTACAACGCCAACGGCACCTACACCGCCAGGCTGACCGTGCGGGATGCGGGCGGGAAGACGGGCAGTGTCACGTTGCCCATCGTCGTCGGCAACACCCGTCCCAAGGTCGTCTTCTCGGCTCCGCCCGACGGCGGGTTCATTGACTTCGGCGACCGGGTGTCCTACACGGTGAACGTCACCGACCCCGAGGACGGCACCGTCGACTGCACCAAGGTCAATGTGTTCACCGCGCTCGGCCACGACCAGCACGCGCACGACACCGGCCAGTACACCGGTTGCTCCGGGACGGTCACGACCACGGCCTCCGGCCATGACGAGGCCTCCAACGTCTACTACGTCCTGGGCGCGGACTACACCGACAAGGGCGGCCTGAAGGGCAGCGCCGGCATCACCCTGCAGCCGAAGCACAAGCAGGCCGAGCACTTCACCGGCTCGTCCGGCATCCGGGTCGTCGACGAGCCCGGGGCCGAGGGCGGCAGGCGCGTCGGCGACGTCTCCAACAACGACTGGATCTCCTTCACGCCGATGAACCTGTCCGGGATCGACTCGGTGTCCTTCCGCGTCTCGGCGCCGTCCGCCACCGGGGCGTCCATCGAACTGCACGCCGACTCGCCGACCGGGACGCTCATCGCCTCCAGCGCCGTGCCGGCGACCGGAGGATGGAACACCTACGTGTCCCTTCCGGCGGTGAAGGTCACCGACCCCGGTGGCACCCGCAATCTCTACGTCGTGTTCAAGGCACCCTCGGCGAACGCGTTCGACGTCGACTCGCTCACCTTCGTCGGCAAGGGTGTCGGACAAGCAGGCGGGTCCCCCTCGCCCTCCCCCTCGCCGTCCGCCTCCCCGTCCCCGTCGCCGTCCCCGTCGCCTTCGGGCAGCACCAGCGCCCTCAGGGGTGTGGGCTCGGGGCGGTGCCTGGACGTCAGCGGCGCCTCGCAGTCCAACGGCGCCCAGGCGCAGATCTGGGACTGCAACGGGCAGGCCAACCAGCAGTGGACCACCACCAGCGCCGGTGAGCTGCGCGTCTACGGCAACAAGTGCCTGGACGTCAACGGCGGCGCCACGGCCGACGGCACGTCCGTGATCATCTGGGACTGCAACGGCCAGAACAACCAGAAGTGGCGCCTCAACTCCGACGGAAGCATCACCGCCGTCGGCGCGAACAAGTGCCTGGACGTCAACGGCGGCGGCACCGCCAACGGCACCAAGGTGCTGATCTGGACCTGTAACGGCCAGAACAACCAGAAGTGGACCCGCGTCTGACACAGATCTGACGTCCGAAATCCGGAGCCGGTCCGCCCTCGGCGGGCCGGCTCTTCCCTTGCCCGCAGCCCACAAAATTCATCATATGAATTACATATGCGCGGAGGAGTATACTCTCACCTGTGATGATCCTCCTGGAGGCCCAGTGACTGCCGCGTTCTCTCAACCCGGTCTGACCGCGAGTGCCTCCCGCGGCTCGCTTGAGCCGCCCGCACACCGACGGCCCCGCCGCCTGGGCGACACCGTGGTCACGTATCTCGTCGACCGTATCGTGTCGGGGGCCTACCCTGTGGACAGCGTGCTCCCGACCGAGCCCGAGTTGTGCCAGGAGTTCGGCGTCTCCCGTACGGTGGTGCGCGAGTCGATCAAGCTTCTGGAGGCGAAGGGCCTGGTCAAGGCCACTCCGGGCCGGGGGACCCGGGTCCTGGAGCCCATCGGCTGGAACCTGCTGGACCCCCTCGTCCTCGAGGCGCAGATCCGGCACGACAGCGACCTGTCCATCCTCGACGACCTCGTCAACGTCCGGGTGGCGCTCGAATGCGACATGGCGGCGCAGTGCGCGCGCGTGATCACACCGGCTCAGGCCGAGGCGCTGAAAAGGCAGGCGAACGTCCTCGCGGAGAGCCTGCACGACCCTGAGCGCTACGGCAGGGAGGACGTCGCCTTCCACGAAATGATCATGCTTGCCTCCGGCAATCGCCTCGGTCACGCGATCATCCATGGCATCCATGCCAAGGCACGGCTGTCGAGCCAGTACAACGGCGACCCGAACAGGGAGGAACTCCTCCAGTCGCTCGCCGAGCACCGGCAGATCGAGTCGATGATCCTTCAGGGCGACTCCCAGGGCGCCGCGGCCGCGATGCGCGTCCACATAGTGGGCTCATGGGCCAGGCGCCGCCCCCGCGTACACGGAGCGATGGGCCAGGAAGCCGGCTCCTGAGAGGGCGCCGCCGCGGCCGGCGTCACCGAGGGGGGATGCTCCCAGGGGCCAGGGCATCAGGGTTCGTGCGTCCGCACGGCCCCGGCAGGAATCAGGCCTTCGGCGATCAGGTCGTGCCAGAGCCCTTCGGGGATGTCGGTCTCGAACCGCCGGAGGTTCTCGTCCACCTCTCGCGGTGAGCGCATGCCGACGGCGATCGCGGAGACCGCGGGGTGCAGCAGCGGAAAGGCCAGCGCGGCGGCGGGCAATTCGACGCCGTGATCTGCGCAGACCGACGCGATGCGCTCCGCGCGCCCGACCACGTCGGCGCCGGGGGCACGGTACTCGTATGTCGAGCCGGGTGCGGGCCGGGCGGTGGAGAGCAGGCCGGTGGCGAAGACACCGACGGCGACCACGGCGACACCGAAGCGACGGGCCGGCGTGAGCACCGAGTCGAGTGCGCTGTGGTCGAGCAGCGAATAGCGGTTGGCCAGCATGATCACATCGACGAGCCCCTCCTCGATGATCGCGGCGAGCCCGGCGGTGGAGTTGGTCCCGATGCCGATGGCCTTCACGACGCCGGCGGCCTTGAGCCGCGCCAGCGACGCGAGCCCCTCCCGGGCCGCGCTCTTCCACGCCTGGTCGGGATCGTGCAGGTACAGGATGTCGACCGACTCGAGTCCGAGACGCGTCAGGCTCTCCCGGAGCGAGCGTTCGACACCCGTCGCCGAGAAGTCCCACCGCCGTGTGAGGTCACCGGGAACGGCGAACCCGTCGTCGTCCCATTCCCGGGGCCGGGGGTTGGGCACGATCAGGCGACCGACCTTGGTGGACAGGACGAACTCGTCGCGAGGGCGGCGGCGCAATTCGGCTCCGATGCGACGTTCGGAGAGCCCGAGACCGTAGTGCGGCGCCGTGTCGAAGTAGCGGATACCGCGATCCCACGCCCGGCGTACCGTCCGGGCGGCCTCGTCGTCGCTCACGGGCCGGGCGAAGTTGCCGAGCGGTGATCCGCCGAGGCCGATGACACCGCGCCCCGACCGGCCTCGGTTCAGCAGATCCGCGATCGAGGCCGTCATCCGCCCAGCCCGTAGAGGACCGACGCGGCGCCGGACATGATCGACTGCCGCTCCGCCGGGCTCAGCTCGCCGATGAGCTCGTCCACCGCGCGCCGCCACGCGACCGCACCGGCCCCCAGCTCGGCCAGCGGCCAGTCGGACCCGTACATGAGCCGCTCCGGGCCGAACGCGTCGAGCGCCACGTCGACCACGCGGCGGAGGCGGGGGCCGTCGCCGCCGTTCACGAGTCCGGCCAGCCCGGAGATCTTCGCGAAGGTGTTCGGCCGACCGGCGAGCTCGCGCAGTCCGGCCTCCCACCCGGCATCGTCGTCCGACTCGGCGATCCCGCCGAGGTGGTCCACGACGAAGCGGACACCGGGGTGCGCGGCCACGACGGTCGCGGCCAGCGGCAGCTGCCACCATCGCACGACCAGGTCGAAGCCGAGGTCGCGCGCGCCCAGCTGCTCGAGCGCCCTTCCCACGTCGGGCCGCGCGAGCCAGTCGGGGTCGGGGTCGATGTGGACCAGGTGACGGATTCCCACCAGCCTCCGACGCGCCGCGGGGTCGAGCCCGTCGAGTTGCGCCGCGACGTCGGCGGTGAGGTCGGTCCAGCCGACCACACCGGCGATGCGCGGGCTCGGGTGCGCCAGCAGCCGCCGCGTCTCGGCGGCGCTGTTGCTCGCCTGCACGACGACCGCGGCGTCCACGCCGGCCGAATCGAGCATCCGCTCGAGGTCGCCGGGCGTGAAGTCGCGATCGATGGCCGCCATCGTCGTGGGGTCGATCCACGGCTGGGGGTCGGTGGCCCGGTTCCAGAGATGGACGTGTGCGTCGATCACGCCGGTCACGACAGGTGCCAGATCTCGTCGAGCGGCTGCCACAGCGCTCCGGGATCTCTTTCTTCGACGATGCGCACCTGGCAGGGGTCGGTGTGCGTCCACCACTCGCGCGTCACCGGGTCCTCTGCGATGCGGGCCATGTCGGCCGCGTGATCCTCGCCGACATACTCGTAATAGGCGAACAGGGTGTCGCCGACGATGAAGATCGAGTAGTTCGTGACGTTGGCGTCGCGCAAGGTCTGCTCGACCTGCGGCCAGACGTTGCGATGCAGTTCGAGGTACTCCTCCCTGCGCTCGGGCCGGACGCCGACGACGAGGGCGTGACGCTCGACGCGGCGCCGCTCGGTGTGCTTGTCCATTCGCTCGCTCCGCTCGCTCATGTCCCCACCCGCTCTTCCGCGGGCGCGCCGATGCGGTCGTCCCAGTGGGAATCCGGGACGAGGCGCAGGCCCGCCCGGTGGGGGCGGACGTGCGGTCCCGCGATCGCGGCCGGCGGGTCCGCGGCTCGCACGGCGTTGATGTGATCCTCGTCCACCCGGATGCCCAGGCCCGGCTCGTCGCCGAGGACGATCCCGCCGTCCTCGAACTCCTGGTCGACCTGGAGTCCGATGGGCGCCGACAGGTCCTGGACCTCGAAGGCCAGGTGGTTCGGCACCGCCGTGGCGGCGTGCGCGACCGGGTTGGTGTGGTACGCCACCGGGCTCACGGGCAGGTCCCGGCTGTGAGCCACCGCGGCCACCCGCAGGAAGTGCGTGATGCCCCACACGTTGCCCACCTGGACGATGTCGACGGCGTCGGCGTCCAGGAGTGGCCGGTACTGATCGAGGCCGGTGAGGTTCTCTCCGGTCGCCACGCCCGCGCGGATGCCCCGCCGGACCGCGGCGAGCCCGGCCGCGTCCCATCTCCGCACAGGCTCCTCGACCCAGGTGAGGTCCACCGACCGCTCCAGGGCCGCGATGTAGCGCACGGCCTGGGACCGGTTCCACGACTCGTTGGCGTCGAACATGAGGGCGGGGTCGGCCGAGTTGCGCCCGAGGACCTCCCGCAGCGCCTTCAGCCGGCGCAGATCGTGTTCGAGACTCCGGCCGCCCTTGAGCTTGGCGGCGCTGAAGCCCCGGTCCGCGAAGCGCTCGTAGAGGCGTACGAGGGCGTCGTCGTCGAGTGCGATGTCCAGCCCGGAGGCGTAGCCCGGAACGAACCGGTCACGTCCGCCGAGAGTGCGCCAGAGCGGCTCGCCGGCGGCCTTCGCCTTGAGGTCCCAGAGCGCCATGTCGATCGCACCGATCGCGCCGAACGTCGCGCCGGAGTGGCCTGTCTTGAAGACCCGGTCGAGCATCCGGTCGTAGAGCGCGGAGACGGCCCGCGGGTCCTCGCCCTCGACGGCGCCGAAGACGCGGTCGATGTCGCCGTGCGCTCCGAGCCCGACACCCTCGACGCCGCTGTCGGTTTCGAGGATCAGCACGTGCACATCCGTGCGCGGCTCGGGCATGACGCCGTTGGCGTCGCCGATCAGCCGGCCCCAGTCGTGCGCAGTGGTCAGGCTGCGATAGCCGGTGACCTTCACGATTGCTCCTTTGTGACAGGAATTCGACTCACTCCTTGGTGCCCCCGGCCGTCATGCCCGCGACCAGGAAGCGCTGTGCGAAAAGGAAGACGATCAGCACCGGCAGCACCGAGATGACGGTCGCGAGCGCGAGTGTGGGCAGCTGCACGGACAGGGTGCCGGCAGAGCTGGGGTTGAACGCCGGGGTGGAGGCGAGCAGGGAGGTCAGGCCGACCTGGACCGGATACCCCTCGCTCGATGGCAGCATCACGAAGGGCAGGAAGAAGTTGTTCCAGCTCTGCACGAAGCTGAAGAACGCCACCAGCGCGACGATCGGCGCCGCCAGCGGCAGCGCGACCCGGGTGAACACCTGAAGCTCGCCGCATCCGTCGAGGCGCGCCGCCGCGAGCAGGTCGCGCGGGACGCTGGTCGAGAAGTAGATGTACGTGAGGTACACCCCGAACGGGAAGAACGACATCGGGAGGATCACCGAGAGCGGGCTGCCGATCAGCCCCACCACGTTCAGCTCGAGGAAGATCGGCAGGACCAGCGCGGTGTTCGGGATCAGCATGACGATCAGCGTCAGCACCAGGAGTGGCCGCCGCAGCCGGAACTCCGTCAGGGCCATCGCGTACCCCGCTGGAATGCTCGCGATGAGCGTGATGACGAGCGCGCCCAGGGCGTACAGCGCCGAGTTGCCCACCCACGCGGTGACCGCGCCGTCCTGGAAGCCGAACAACTGGTCCCAGTTGGCGGCCAGGTCGTGGATGCTCCCGGGCAGGAACGGGTTGTCGACGATGAGCCCGTGCGCCGACTTCGTCGTCGCCAGCAGCAGCCAGACGATCGGGATGACGAAGAACAGCACGAAGATCGCGACCACGACCGCGACGATCGTCCGGCCGCTCCAGCCGCTGACGCTATTCCGTCGCGCCACTGCGCGGCCGGCGTCCACTGTCGTCATGAGCTCAGCCCCTCTCGAACAGGCCGCCGCGCGTCACGAAGACGGCCGACAGCGCGAGGGCGACGACGAGCAGCAGCAGGGAGATGGCCGCGGCTCCGTTGAAATCGTTCTGCTGGAACGCGTACTGGTACGCGAGCTGGTTCAGCGAATAGTCGTTGGGCACGATCGCGTTGCTCGCCTGCGAGAGCAGTTGCGGCTCGACGAACAGCTGCGTGCCGGCGGCGAGCGACATGATGCCCATATACGAGATCCACTTACGCAGCATCGGCAGCTGGATGTGCCAGGCGATCTGCACCGTGCCGGCGCCGTCGATGCGCGCGGCCTCGATCACGTCGGCGCTGATGTTGTTGAGCGCGCCGTACATGATGACGATCCAGCCGCCCGCGCCGGTCCAGAACGCGATGACGGCGAACACCGGGGGCAGGTTCGCCGGCACGATGACCTGCACGAAACTGGAGAAACCCATCAGACGCAGCAGGCCGCCGACCGGGCTGGCGGTCGGGTCGAGCACGAACAGCCACAGCAGCACGCTCGACGCGCCCGCGAGGGCGCCCGGCAGGTAGAAGACGAACCGGAGCGTCCGGCTGAGCCAGCGCACGCGGACCGCGTGGACCACGATGGCCAGGAAGGAGACCAGTACCACCAGGGCCACCAGCCAGATCACCAGGTAGAGCGCGACGTGCCCGACGGCGGGCAGGAAGCGGAAGTCGCTCATGACCTTGGTGAAGTTGGCGATGCCCGCGAAGCCGCCGTCGCCGTCGGTGAACGCGAGGTAGAGGGAGTAGAGGGCCGGAAGGATGCCGAACGCGACCGTCAGCACCGCGTAGAGAGCGATGAAGGCGTAGCTCATCGCGCTCCGCTCACCGCCGTCGCTCCGGCCGGCCGGCCGCCCGGGCGGGATCACCGCAGACCGGGCGGCCTCATCCGTAACCGTCATGTCACTTGACCGTGTAGCCGTTGACCTGGGCCTGGTTCTTGATCGCGGTCCCCCACTCGGGAAGGAGATCGACCAGGTTCTTGCCGTCGGCGATCGCAGGGGTGATCGTCTTGGCCCAGATCGCCTCCTGGCTGAAGACCCCGGAGCCCCACCCGGTCCAGATCTGCGACCCGGCCTTGATCAACGCCTGGAGGTCGGTGGCGTAGTAGCCGCTCGACTCCTGCTTCTTGACCCACTTTTCCGCGGCCGACGCGTAGGCCGGGTATCCGGGAGCCAGGTTCACCTGGTAGTCGTCGGCCGTCGTGACGAACTCGACGAACTTCTCGGCCGCCTTGAGGTTCTTCGAGTGGCTGCTGATGAACCACGTGCCGCCCCCGACGTTGCCCGTCACAGCGCTGTCGCCCTGCCAGGCCAGCGGTGCCGCGACGCCGAGCTGGCCCGCGGGGACGTTGAGCGACTGCGGGTTGTTGAAGATGGCGCCCGCGTACCAGGCCGGGCCCGGCATCAGGAGCACCTTGCCGGTGTACTTCTTCACGAACTCCGGAGTGAAGACGCTCAGGTTGGGGACGGTGCCGTTCTTGATCAGAACGTCGAGCATCGACGCGACGCGCTTGCACTCCGTGCTTTCGGTGTTGACCGTGACCGACGTGGGACCGGTGATGCCGTTCGCCTGGCACTTGCTGCCCCAGAAGTAGATTTCCGGGGCGAAGGAGTCTCCGACGGCGCCGACGATGTAGCCGGGGTGCTCCTTGGCCACCTTCTCGCCGAGCGCCTGGTACTCCTCCCAGGTGGTGGGGAGGCTGTAGCCGAACTTGTCGAGCAGGTCCTTGTTGTACCAGAGCGCCACCTGCGCCAGGTCGTTGCGGAGGCAGTAGACCTTGCCCTCGACCGTGCACGGCGCCAGCGAACCCTGCGTGAAGCCGTCGAGCGTGCTCTTCGGAACAAGCCCGCTGTTGAGCACGGCCGCGAACGCCTGCTTGCCGTTGCTCTTCTGGCTCGCCCAGGCCGCGTCGTTGTTCTGCGTCGAGAACACCACATCGGGCCAGCCGCTGCCCGCCCGGTCGAACAGCTGCACCTTCGTCCGGAACGAGTTCGAGCCGTTCGCGGAGCCGTCATACGTGACGACGTTGACCTTCACGTCGGGGTTGGCCTTCTTGAAGGCGTCGGCCGCGCCTGAGCGGTCGGCGTCCACCCACACCGTGATCGCGGCCTTGTCGTCCTGCGTCACCTGCGGAAAGCCGTAGGAGCCGACCGAAGAACCGCCATTGCCGCCGCAGCCGGCCAGCGTGAGGGCGATGGCGAGAGCACCCACCCCACCCATCATGCGCATCCGCCGCTCGGTACAGCCGACATGCCTGTTAAGTACCATCTGGTGTCCTTTGTCCTGTCCCCCACATTGACGACTCGCGCGGTGTGATGAAAATAGAGCATACGTATGACGTGTGCAAGCGGTCTCAACCACCGCAGAGAGTGAGGACACTCGATGAAGGGTGCTGCATACATGGGCGAGGGTCGCCTCGCGACCGTGCCCGTGGACGTCGAGCCGCCCGGTCCCGGCGAGATCCAGGTCGCCGTCGCCTACTGCGGGCTGTGCGGAACCGACCTCCACATCGTGCACGGCGACATGGATTCCAGGGTGCGGACGCCTCTCGTGTTCGGCCATGAGACGTCGGGCACGGTGGCGGCGATCGGCGCGGGCGTGGAGGGCTGGAAGGTCGGCGACCCCCTGACCGTCATGCCGCTGGTGTGGGACGGCACCTGCTCCGCCTGCCTCGCCGGCCACCAGCACATCTGCCAGAACCTCGTCTTCGTCGGCATCGACTCCCCCGGAGGGCTGCAGCAACGGTGGAACGTCCCGGCCTCGATCGCCGTGCCGCTCCCCCCCGGCCTCGACCTGCGTACGGCGGCGCTGGTCGAGCCCGTCGCCGTCGCGGTACACGACGTCCGGCGCTCCGGCCTCCAGGTCGGTGACCACGCCGTCGTGCTCGGGGGCGGCCCCATCGGGGTGCTCATCGCCGTCGTGGCGCGGAACGCGGGCGCTCACGTCATGGTCGCCGAGGTGGACGCCTCTCGCAGGAGCCGCGTCGCCGAGCTCGGCATCGAGGTGATCGACCCCTCCTCCGCCGACATGGTCGCCGAGGTCGAGCGCTGGACGGACGGAACCGGCGCCGATGTGGTGTTCGAGGTGTCGGGAGCCGCAGCCGCGGCCCGCTCGGCCACCGCGCTGGCGAAGGTGCGCGGGACGATCGTCGTGGTGGCCATCCACTCCGCCCCTCGCGAGCTGGACCTGCAGCGCGTGTTCTGGCGCGAGCTCCGGCTGCTGGGCGCCCGGGTGTACCAGCGGTCGGACTTCGAGCGTGCCGTCGACCTGCTCGGCAGGGGGCTGATCCCCGCGGAGGCCCTCATCTCCGGCGTCGTCCCGATCGAGGAGATCGCCTCCGCGATCGACGACCTCTCGGCGGGCCGCGCCATGAAGATCCTGGTGGACGTCGCAGGGGAGGCCCGGGCATGAGCGAGCGTAGCGAGCGGATCAATGGACACGGCGCGATTCGCTCATGCGACTGCGAGCCGCGAGGCGAGGAGGTGGCATGAACGGCCTGTTCGACCTCCACGGCCGTCTCGCCGTCGTCACCGGCGCCCGCCGGGGCATCGGTCGCGCCATGGCAGAGGCCCTCGCCGCCGCCGGTGCGGACATCATCGGTGTGAGCGCTCAGTCGCGGGCCGACGACGAGATCGCGGAGTCGATCCGCGGGCTCGGCCGATCCTTCGAGAGCCGGGCGGTCGACTTCGCGGATCGCGACGCGGTCCTGGCGCTGGGCGCCGAACTCGCGGAACGGGCCCCCGACATCCTCATCAACAACGCGGGCACGATCGAACGGGCCCCCGCGGCGGAGCATCCGCTCTCGTGGTGGGATCGGGTGATCGAGATCGACCTGTCGAGCCAGTTCGCCCTCACGCAGCTGGTCGCACGTCCCATGCTGGAGCGCGGCCGCGGCAAGATCGTGTTCACGGCGAGCATGCTGAGCTTCCAGGGCGGGATCAACGTGCCCGGCTACACCGCCGCGAAGTCCGGGATCGCCGGCCTCACCCGCGCTCTCGCCAACGAATGGGCCGGACGGGGCGTGAACGTCAACGCCATCGCGCCCGGCTACATCGCGACCGACAACACGGCGGCGCTCCGCGACGACCCCGAACGGTCGCGGTCGATCCTGGAGCGGATTCCGGCCGGACGCTGGGGCCGCGGCGACGACATCGCGGGAGCGACGGTCTTCCTCAGCTCGGCGGCGTCCGACTACGTCTGCGGCGCGGTCATCCCGGTGGACGGCGGGTGGCTGGCGAGATAGCGCGCCGCCACGACGTGAGAGGCGGGGAAGCCGTCCGGCTTCCCCGCCTCATCGTCGTCCGGCGACTACTGCGCTCCGGCGGCTACTGCGAGACCCCCGGGAAGGTCCGCAGGTGCGGCTCGATGCCGGCCTGCTCGATCACCCGCTGGGCGTCCTCGGGCCAGGCCGTACCCGACACCTGGATGTTGTCGATCAGCTGGTTGTTGTGCTCGGTGGTGTTCGGCGTCTGGGTGACGCCGGAGTTGTACCAGTTGTGCTGGAGCACGTTGTCGCTGGTGTTGTTGATCGTCCCGTAGGAGTTCGTGAACACCCACACTCCGCAGTCCTGGACCACGTTGTTCTTCATCGTCACGTAGCGCGATCCCTCGTCCAGGTAGAGACCCACCGTGCGCCTGGTGTCGTAGATGTAGTTGCCGCTGAACACGGCGCCGGGGTTGGCCGACAGGTTGTACAGGCTCCCGCCGTCGTGGAAGACCTTCTTCACACCGTGGATCAGGTTGCCGGTCACCTCGGTGTTCCTGAGCGTCGTCGGCGTGGTGTAGATCGGCTGGTAGTCGTACAGGCCCCGGTTCTTGTAGTCCTGGCTGCCGCCCACGTCGTTCGCGCCCCAGCCCCAGCCGGTGTCGATCCCGTCGTAGGCGAGGTTCGAGACCTCGTTGTGCGTGATCACGGCGTGGTCCACGTAGGTGGACAGGATGCCCGACATCTCCTTGTAGTCCTTCGCGACGTCGGTCACGAAGTTGTTGTCGATCGTGATGTCGCGCAGGGTCATCGCCGGATTGCTCGGGTGGTGGGCGTCCGGCTGCACGCCGCCCACGACGACCCCCGCGCCACCGAGGTCGGTGAACAGGTTGTGGTGGACCGTCGTCTCGGTGACCCCGAGCCCGATCCCGGCTCCGTTGGCGTTCGCGTCCAGGCCGATGCCGAGGCCCACCTGCCCGAGGTGGGCGAAGGTGTCGTCCGTGAACTTCACGCGGGTGGCCGCGGCCACCTGGACCGCCGCCGGCATCTGGTTCCAGCCGTTGCGCGCGCCCTCGAACAGTTTGCAGCCCGACTGGCAGCTGGTGAGGTAGTCGGCCGGCTGCGGGACGGTCTTCGCGATGAAGGCGCCGTTCTGCTGGTCGG
Source organism: Microbispora sitophila (assembly GCF_014892245.1). Classification (NCBI taxonomy): domain Bacteria; kingdom Bacillati; phylum Actinomycetota; class Actinomycetes; order Streptosporangiales; family Streptosporangiaceae; genus Microbispora; species Microbispora sitophila. Next base: position 26,989 of record NZ_JADBGC010000047.1, read on the forward strand.
CGTAGCCGATCGACGAGCCGGGGGACAGCCAGGTCGAGTGCGAGAACTGGATGCCAGAGAAGGTCAGATCGTGCACCGGTTCCGCGTAGCTCCCGGCGATCTGCACGAGCGACTCGAGGTAGGGCAGCACGAACGACGCGCCGTTCGGGTCCTCACCGGCGGCGGCACGGTAGTACAGCTTGCCGGCGGAGGGGTCGAGGTACCACTGCCCCTCCTGCAGGAACGCGTAGGAGTTCTCGAGCAGCAGCTGACCGCCCGCGAACGGGCGTGCCAGGGTGTCGTACCCCCAGTTGTTGTTCTGCCACGCGGGCTGCTGCATGGTGATCGTCGTGCCGCTGATGCTCTTCACGGGCGCGTACCGATCGGTGAAGGAGCCCTGGCTCTCGACCTCGATGCGGCTCTGGTCCGGCAGCGTCGCGAGGTAGTTCAGCGCGGGATTCTTGATCTCCATGCCGGATTCGGTGATCGTCACATCGCTGCGAGCGATCTTGATAGCCGCGCGCGGCACCGCCGCGTCGTTCTTGTAGAGCTGGCGGCTGTCCTGCCCCTTGGGCACCGAGGCGACGAAGATGTTCTTTCCGGCGTCGTACGGCGTCCAGCCGGTCACGGCCCCGCCGCCCGAGATGATCGGGTGCGCGCCCTCCGCGGCGGTCCAGGTCACCGGCTTGGCGCTGGTGCCCGAGTCCTCCGCGGTGAAACGCAGCGGCTTGTCGAGCCGATAGGTTCCGTCCCTCAGCACGACCGTCACGGCGCTGCCCGCGCGCGCCGACGCGCGCGCCATCGCCTGCGCCGCGGGCAGCGTGCGCAGCGGCTTGCCCGGCGTGCCCTGATTGTGATCGTCGCCGCTCGGCGAGACGACGATCGTGGTCCTGCCGGGATGCGGCGGCACGGCGAGCGCCGGCGTGGCGCCGACCACGACGACGCCGGTGACCACGAGGGAGATGCTTCCCACGAGGGATGCCAAATGGCCTTGTCTCACTTGTCTCTGGCTCCCTTGGTGCATGTGACGTAACACATAATAGGTATGATGAAAGCGGCGTTACCGACGTGAGTCAAGAGGGGTGATTTCCCGGGCATGAGTGAGCAACGGAGCGAAGGCCCTGCGAGCAGCCGTCGCGTCGAGGTCTCCACGCTGGGTGAGGCCATGCTGCGGCTGTCTCCCCCGTCGGGCGAGCGGCTGCGCGACTGCGGCCAGTTGCGCGTGCACGTCGGCGGCGCCGAGGCGAACGTCGCCGTCGCCCTGGCATCGGTCGGCGTGTCCGCTCGCTGGACGTCGGCGCTGCCGGACACGGTCCTCGGGCGCCGGGTCGCGGACTCACTGGCGAGCGCCGGCGTCGTCCTCGACACCGTGCGGTGGACGGCCGGCGAGCGCCTCGGACTCTACTTCGCCGAGATCGGCTCCCCGCCGCGCCCGACGAGCGTCCTCTACGACCGGGCCGGCACCGCGTTCGGCTCGCTCCGCGTCGACCATCTCGACTGGGCCGCCGTGTGCGAGGCGCGGATCATCCACCTGACCGGCATCACCGCCGCCCTGGCGCCGGGGTCGGACGCGCTCGTGCTGCGGACGGCGCGTGAGGGGCGCAGGCGTGGCGCTCTGGTCGTCTACGACGTCAACTATCGAGCGGCGCTGTCCTCGCCGGAAAAGGCCGCCTCATTCACCGCCGAGATGGCATCCGACATCGACGTGTTGATCTGCCGGGCCGAGGACGCGCACGACCTCTTCGGCCTGGCCGGCGATCCCCCGACGCTGGCGAACGATCTGGCGAAGAGGTTGGGAGTCGGCCGCGTCGTGGTGACGGCCGGGGCCGACGGCGCCGTCGCACGGTGGGACGGCGAGTCCTTCGCCGCCCCCGCACTGCCCACCGTCGGAGTCGATCGGATCGGCGCCGGGGACGCCTTCGCGGCAGGCGTGCTGTGGGGCGTACTCGACGGTTCCCCCGAGGATGCGCTCCGCCGGGGGACGGCGATGGCCTCCCTGGCCATGAGCGTGCAGGGAGACCAGTGCCGCTTCAGCGCCGAGGAGGTGCTGGAGCTTGCCCGGGGCGCCGGGCGGGAGGTCCGCCGGTGAACCGGCTCACGCTCGGATTGATTCTGGTCGTCCTAGCGGGCCGAATACCTCATTGAGCTGCGCGGCGACGCCCGCCGCCGCGCCCGCTCATGCCGACCATCTCGCCTGAACCGTGCAGATGTGTCGTACTGATCGCACGCCGTCGGACCCCTCGCAAAGGGCCGTGCTCGATCAGCCGTCATACTCTTGCAGGGAGCGGCGAGGAGGAAGCACGGTGACCGACACTCAGCGTGAGGGCGGATACCGGCCGGGCTATGAGGTGGCGGCCGAGCAGGTGCTGGAGCTCATCGCCCGGCTGGGCCTGCGGCCGGGCGACCGCATGCCGACGGAGAACGACCTGGCCCGGCAGCTGGGAACCAGCCGCACCGTCGTCCGCGAGGCCGTGAAGATCCTGTCCGCGCTCGGCCGGGTACGCGCCCAGAAGGGCCGGGGCCTGTA
>NZ_JADBGC010000048.1:0-28242 GCF_014892245.1 Microbispora sitophila
GACAGCTACCGGCTCAAAGACCGTGACCTGGGCCGCGTGCCCGCGGCCAAGACCAACGACTGAAGATCGACAAACGGGTCCAGATTCGAGCGTCGCCACTGGTCCCACATTCGAGCGACGTTGACACTTGGCAGCCAGCGCCTCGCGACCACCGTCCTCCAGCGGCCACCAGCAGTTGTCCGACATCCGCGCCGCTGGAACTCCCGCGCGACCTGGGGGGGAACCCAAAGCATGTTCGCCAACCCCACCACAGCATCGCGGATTCCCCCTCGGGCCGCGAGCCGTCGGAGCCGGCGACCGGCACCGCATCGGGAAAGCTCCCCTACCGGGACAGCCCGGCGGGCTGCCGTACAAGGGCAACACCGGGCGCTTCCCCGAATACGACCGGCCGGGCCGGTTCGTCCCCTCCAACCCCGACGACGGCGAGGAGTTCCTCCGCCGCTGCCGGGAGCGGGCCGAGGAGCAGCGCCGCGCCTACCGCGAGCAGCAGCGTCAGGCGGAGAAGAACCAGGACCAGTAGTAGCGGGCTACGGGGCGAGCCCGATCCGGCGCAGCGCCAGCCAGGCGAAGCCGAGCACGGACCGATCCCAGGGCCGTGCGAGAAGCACGTTCTCCAGCGTCAGTTCGCTCACCTCGGGGATCGGCTCGTCGCCCTCCTCTGAGGTGAGATGGCACGGGTATCAGTCCACAAGGGATTCGACACCCGTCCCCTGGGCGGAGCTCCGCAGACGCGTAAGGCCCGGGCGTGGACGTACCGGCCCAGCTGAGAGTCCTGACGTCCGCGAACGCCGAAGAGCGGCACCGGGCGCTCTCGGAGGCCGCGGCGGCCGGACGTTCAACGGTCTGGACGCGTGCCCCCGATCGGGGGTCGCCGCGCGGGCGGCCGAGTTGCCGGCCTGGTTCCCCGCGGAGGAGTCAGCCGTCGCCGCACTCCGAGAGATCCCCGCGCCCGCGGCCTGTGTGGCGGCTCGGGCGAGCGCCAACCTCACCCTCGCCCACTTCCCTGGCGCCGACCCGGACGTGGACCGGGACCAGACCCGCCAGCCGGGTTCCGGCTTCTACGACGTCAGGCTCACCGCTGCCGTCGCGCCGGCCTTCAGGCTGGGCGACCACCTGCCGGAGGCCGCGCTGCGACCGCTCGCCGAGGCGCGCGACCGTGCTTCCGAGATCTCCGCGGGCCCTGCTGGCGCCGGGCGCGCCCACGATCTTCATGGAACGACCAGCCGGACGTTCACCATGCGGAACGGGGTCGACTACGCCCTCGTCCCGCTCGAACTGCGCAGCTACGGCCCGGCGGCGGTCAGCCGGCAACAACTCGACGCCGACCTCATGGCCATCTCCGGCTACCCCTGCGGCCTGATCCCCGCGCAGGCGCCGGCGCAGCCCCGGCCGTCTTGCCACTACCCCCGGAGGCAACGCGGGTCAGCAGCTCCCTGAGCGGACCCACATCGGGAGTTAACATCTAAATCATATATAGGCTGAGGCAAGAATCCGATACCATCTGCCTTGATGGCGATCCCACTCCATCTGAGGAGAACCCGGATAAAGATGACGGACTGGCAGCTTCTAGCCCCGGACGAGGACACCCTCGCCCTCGCCGACACCGCCCGCGCCCAGTTCCGATCGCTGCACGGCCCGGCGGCCGTGCGTGCCGCCCTCGACGGCGGTGTGCCGGACGGGTGGGAGACGGTCGCGGACGGCGGCTACGCCGACATCGGGATACCCGAGGACCTCGGCGGGATCGGCCGGGTGATCGACCTGGTGGTCATGCTCGAAGAAGCCGGGCGCACCCTGCTGACCGCTCCCCTGCTGGCGTCGGCGCTCGCGTTCCGGACGCAGGTCGCGGCCGGGGTGCACCGCGAGGACTTCCGGCGGGCGCCCGCGGGCTTCGGGATCGCCGAGGGGGTCGTCGACGGGAACGGCCGGTGCCACGTCGAGCGGGCGCACGTCCTGGGCGGCCCCGGTGCCGCCGCGTTCACCCTGATCGTTCGGGGCCCGGACCGGGCGTGGGTCGTCGTGGTCGATCCGGAGGCCGAGGGGGTCGAGCCGGTAGGGCAGGCGACCCTGATCGACCCCTCCCGGCCGTTCCCGGCGTTCCGGCTCGGGGGCGAGGCAGGCGTGGCCTGCGCCGAGTGCCGGGAGCTGCCGCTCGGCGACCTGGACCGGGTGCTGGCGGGAGCCCGCGTCTGTGTCGCCGCCGACCTGGTGGGGACCGCCGCGGGTGCCCTGGACGCGGCTGTCGGGCACGTGCTCCAGCGCAGGCAGTTCGGCCGGGCCATCGGCACCTTCCAGGCGGTGAAGCACCAGCTCGCGGACGCCTACACGGCGGTCGAGCGGGCCCGCAGCCTCGCCTACGGCGCGGCCCTGAGCCTCGCCGGGGCGCCGCCCGGCGACGCGGCCACCCGGGACTGCCTGCTGGCCAACGCGGTCGCGGCCGAGACGGCCGTGCGGGTCGCGTCGCTGTTCACCCAGCTGATGGGCGCCATGGGGGTCACCTTCGAGGCGGACTGCCACCTGTTCCTGCGGCGCGCCCACCTGACGGCCTGCCTGCTCGGGGAGCCGGACGACCTGTACCTGGCGGCGGCGCGGATCGAAAGGCGGATCTCCCGATGACGGATGTGACCTCCGAGTTCGAGGCGTTCCTCGACGGCTTCCTGCCCGCCGACTACGCGGAGGACTACCGGCGCTACCGCCGCGACGTGAAGCTCCGCACCGACTACCAGGCCGCCGCGTTCGACGCGGGCTGGCTGATACCCGAGTGGGGTCCAGACGAGGGCGGGCGCGGCCTGAGCGTCCCCGACGCGTTGGCCGTCAAGCTCGCCGGGGCGCGCCGCCGGGTGCCGCGGCTGATGAACATCCAGGGCGCCGGGGTCGCGGCGCCGGCCATCCGGGCGTTCGGCACCGCCGCCCAGCGGGAGCGGCTGCTCCGGCCGGCCGCGCGCGGGGACGAGTGGTGGGCGCTCGGCATGTCGGAGCCCGGCGCCGGGTCCGACCTCGCCGCGCTGCGCACGACGGCGACGCTCGCCGACGGAGTGTTCACCGTCAACGGCCAGAAGGTGTGGACGACGCAGGCGGACGAGGCCCGGTGGTGCGCGTTGTACGTCCGGACCGACCCGGAGGCCAGGCCGCACCGCGGCATCTCCTGCCTGGTCCTCGACCTGCGCAGCCCCGGGGTGGAGGTCCGGCCGATCCGCACCGCCGGGTCGGCGGTCGAGTCCTTCTGCGAGGTCTTCCTCGACGACGTGAAGGTGCCCGAGGAGGCGCTGCTGGGCCCGCTGCACGGCGGCTGGGGCGTCGCCATGTCCAGCCTCGAACACGAGCGGGACATGATCTGGATCAACACCTGGCTGGAGACCACCCGGGCGCTGGAGCCCACGCTGACGGCGCCGGAACTGTCGGAGCACCAGCTCGTCCGGCTGGGCCGGTCGCTGGCGGACGCGGAGGGGGTGCGGCTGACCGGGCTGCGGACCGCCGCCCAACGGTGGGCGGGCCTGCCGTCCCCCGCGTCGTCGATCCTCAAGCTGCTCGGCTCGGAGTCGGTGCAGCGTGCGGCCCTGCTGTCGCTGGAGACCGCCGGGACGCGGGCGTTCGACGACCCCGCCCTCTTCGACGAGCGCCTCGAATCGCTGGCCGCCACCATCTACGGCGGCACGTCGGAGATCCAGCGCGACATCATCGCGGAGCGTACGCTCGGACTACCGAAAGGCACACCATGACAGACATCCACCCCCTGCTGGGCAGGACAGCCGTCGTGTCCGGGGCCGGGCGCGGACTGGGCCGGGCGATCTCCACCGCGCTGGCCGGGGCGGGCGCCGTGGTGTGCGGCGTCTCGCGCAACGCGGAGGAGCTGGAGAGCCTCGCGACGGAGATCAAGGCCGCGGGCGGCCAGGCGTACGCCTTCCCCGCCGACATCCGCAGCTCCGCCGACCTGGACCGGCTGCGCGACGCGGTGCTGGCCGAGGTGGGCGGCGTCGACATCCTGGTGAACAACGCCGGCAACCTGGTCAAGCGGCCGGTCGTCCCGCTGCCCGTGGACGAGGCGTCCGGGGAGAAGGTGGGGCAGCCCGGCTCGGGGCCGGCCGGCGTCGCCATGACCGACGAGGAGTGGGACTCGGTGCTGGACACGCACGTCCGCGGGTCGCTCCACCTCGTGAGATCATTCGTTCCGGGGATGCTGGAGCGGGGGCGCGGCCGGGTGATCAACATCGCGTCGAGCAGCGTCGCCCGGTCGGCCAACCTGACGGTGAGCTACCAGGTCGCCAAGGGCGCCATCGCCCAGCTCACCCGGGCGCTCGCCAAGGAGTGGGCGGCGTTCGGCGTCACCGTGAACACCATCGCTCCGGGGCACTTCCGCACCAGCATGACCCAGGCTCTTCACGACAGTCCCGAAGGTCAGGCCTGGCTGAAGGAGCGCATCCCGATGCGGCGCACCGGCGATCCCAGGGAGCTGGGGGCGCTGGCCGTCCACCTGTCGGGGGACCTCGCTTCGTTCATCACCGGCCAGACCATCTTCATCGACGGCGGTGAAACACTCTGATGACCGAGTCCGAGATCCCACCACGCCCCCGCCGCGTGCCGTTACGGACACCCCGGGTTGCCGAGGCCCTGGCGGCGCAGCTCAGGCTGCGCATCCTGGAAGGTGATCTCGCCGACGGGGCGGAACTGCCCACGGAGCCGGTGCTGCTCCAGGAGTACCCGGTCAGCCGGCCGAGCCTCCGCGAGGCGTTCCGCATCCTCGAGACGGAGGGGCTGGTGGTCGTCCGCCGCGGCAAGCGCGGCGGCACCGTCATCAAGGCCCCGACCCCCGGGTCCGCCGCGTACCACATGGGGCTGCTGCTGCACGCGCGCGCCACCCCCATGCGGGACCTGGCGGCGGCCCGCAACCTGCTGGAGCCGCTGTGCGCGGAGCACGCGGCCCGCCGCGACGACCACGCGGCCGTCGCCGAACGGCTCCGGCAGCTCAACGACGAGGCCGCGCAGGTCGTGGAGGACGGGCCGGCGTTCACCGGGGCGTCGGTCAAGTTCCACGAGGGGCTGGTGGACGCGGCCGGCAACGAGACGCTCCGGGTGGTCGTCGGGATGCTGGAGAGCGTCTGGAGCGTGCAGGAGCGGGGGTGGGCCCGCCGGGCGTCCGACGAGGCGAGCTATCCGGCGGTGGACCGGCGGCACGCGGTGCTGCGGGCGCACGGCGCCATCGAGAAGGCCATCGAGGCGGGGGACGCGGCGCTGGCCGGCAAGCTCATGCGGGCGCACCTGGAGGCGTCGCAACTGTACGTCGCCTCGGACGACGCCCCGCCGGTCCAGGTGCTGGACGAGTACGGCAATCCGCGCATGGATCCCCGGGACTGACCGGAGACCACGAACCGGTACGCCAAGGCCGGCCAGGTCGTGGACCTGGCCGGCCTTTCCCTTTGCGGCTACCGCCACGCGGCCACCGGGTAGATGCCGTCGAACCCCTCGGCGGCGACGGCCCGCGCCAGCAGGTCGGTCGACCTGATCCGCCCGGCCGGCCGGTGCAGCACGCTCTGCAGGTGGCGGTCGATCACGGTGAGGTCGTGCTCCTCGCACAGGCCCATGGCGCCCAACACCTGGTGCCCGTTGGCCAGCACCGTGTTCGCCGCCTCGATCATCTGCACCCGCAGCGCCAGCAGGTCGGCCGACCGCGCCTCACCCCGGCGGACGAGCCACCACGCGTGCAGCGCCAGCTCCTCCAGTCCGTCGAGCGCGAGGGAGATGTCCGCGACGCGCCACCGGATCTCGCCGAACTTGCCGATCGGCTTGCCGAACTGCTGCCGGTCGCGGGCGTGCGTCACCGCCAGCTCGACGGCGGCGGCGAGCGCGCCGGCGACCCAGAAGGCGTCGAGCAGCATGCGCATCGCCGTGACCCGCGCCGCGTCCACGCCCGGCACCCCGGCGCCGAGGACGACGTCGGACGCGAACGGGTCCAGCGGCGCCGGGCGCGGCGCACCGGCCGTCACCCGGCGGGCGACACCCCGGTCCAGGTCGACGGCGACCGCGTCGCGCAGCAGGTCCGCGTGGTCCAGCCGTTCGGTGTCCCCCGAGGTCAGGTGGACGCCGCCGACGTCACCGCGCAGGTCCGCGGGTACTGCCAGCTCGTGCGCCAGCGGCCAGGGCAGCACGACGGCGCCCGCCGCCCGGGCCGCCAGCATGACGGCGGCCGACTCGTCCTCCTCGCCCCACGGGTCGAGGCCGCGCAGGTCGAGCCGGTCCAGGGCGGGCGCGACGAGCGCCTCCCGCCGGGTCCGGTCCGCCTCGGCGGCGCGCGCGAGGTCCACCCCGCCCAGCGTGTCGAGGGCCCTGGTCACGCTCTCCTGGTAGGCGACGGCCGCCTGCGGCCAGTCACGACGCACGCCGGTCCCCCTCGATCGACGACCGGGCGACGAGCATGCGCTGCACCTCGATGGTGCCGGACGCGATGGTCGCCGAACGGGCGTACCGGAACACGTCCTCGACGTGGCCGAGCAGGCCGGCCGACGGGTCGGGAACGAGGGCGTCGGCGCCGGAGACGTCGAGAGCCAGCTGAGCCACCTCCTGGTCGAGTTGGATGGAGGCCAGCCGAGCGGTGGAGGCCTCCCGGTCGGTGAGTCGGCCGGCGTCGTTCAGCGCGACGGCGCGGTAGTTGAGCAGCCGGGCCACCCGGGCGTGCACCAGTGCGCGGGCGTACTCGTGCAGCGCGGCCGGTTCGGCCAGGGACGGGTGGCCCGCCAGCGCGGCGAGCACCCGCTCGTCCCGGGCATACCGGGAGATGCCGATCCGCTCGTGCTTCATCACCCGCCGGATGACGTCCCAGCCGCGGCCGACCTCGCCGAGCACCGCGCCGGGGCCGACCCGGACGTCGTCGAAGAACACCTCGTTGAGGTGCTGCTCACCCATGATCGAGTCGATCGGGACGACCCGGATGCCGGGTGAGTCCATCGGCACCAGGAAGACGGTGATGCCGTCGTGCTTGGCCGTCCCCCTGCCGCTGCGGGCGGCGAGGAAGCACCACTGTGCCAGTCCCGCGTACGAGGTCCAGATCTTCTGGCCGTTCAGCACCCACTCGCCGTCATGGAGCTCGGCGTTCAGCTGCAGCGAGGCGAGGTCGGAGCCCGCGCCGGGTTCGCTGAACCCCTGGCACCACACGGCCGTGCCGGAGGAGATGGCGGGCAGGTGGACGGCCTTCTGCTCCGGCGTGCCGACCTCCATGATCACCGGTCCGACCCAGTTCAGGCCCATGTACTGCGGTCCGCGGGGCTCGAAGTGCGCCCACATCTCCTCCCGCAGAACGGCCTGCTGCCAGATGTCGGTGCCGGCGCCCCCGTACTCCTCGGGCCAGCTGAGCGTGAGGAGCTGCTCCTCGGCGAGACGCTCGACGACCCTGGTCACCACCGACTGGACCGCCGGGTCCGGCGAGAACGACGTCGTCCAGTCGTCGGGGAGGAGCTCCGCCAGCAGGGCCCGCAGGCGGACGCGCAACGCGTCCGCCCGCGTTCCCAGCCGGAGATCCACTGAGGTCTCCTCGGGCATTACTCCCCCGCACTCACGGCGGCTTCGACACACTTGCCGTTCGGGCACGGCTGAGCGGGTACGAAGACGCCGAGCTGGTCGGCATCGATTCCGATGCGCTTGTCGGGACCGAACGTGTACGTGCCGTTGGCGCCCTGGAAGGTTCCCCCGGAGACGAGCGCCTTCTTGATCGCGTCGGCGTCGGTGGACTTGGCCTGCTGCGACGCCTGGGTCACCAGCAGCGCCCAGTCGAAGGAGACCGCGCCCACCGAGTCGAGCGCGTTGAACTCTGTCTTGCCCTTGGCCTTGAGGTAGAGCTTGACGAAGTCCGCCGTGATCGACGCGTCGCCGGTCGAGGACGACAGGAACGTCTTGGCGATGGGCCCGGCGGCGAGGGTCTTCTTCATCCCCTCCGGGATGAGCTCGGTGGTCGCCGGGTCGCCGATGCCGAGCACCGCGGACATCTGCGGGTTCCAGCCGATCTTGTTCAGGCTGGACATGGTGGCGACCAGCGGGGCGCCGTACGACCAGACGATGAGCGACTCGGCGCCCGAGTCCTTGAGCTTGATGAGCTGCGCGGTCACGTCCGAGGCGGTGTTCGGGAAGCTCTCGTGCACGATCTTCACGTCCGGGAACCGGCTCTGCGCGATGGCGAGCGTGTCCTTGGTCTGCGAGGTGCCGAAGGCCGAGGAGTCGTCGAGCACGGCGACCGTCTTGCCGGCCGACGCCGCGTACGCCAGCAGCGGCGTGATCGAGGTCTCGCCGGAGGTGCCGGCGCCGGTGCTGAACGCGTACTTGTACCGCTTGGAGTCGCCGACGTCGGCCGCGATCGAGCCGATGCCGCCGGCGGTGTCGCCGGGCACCTTCACCTGGTTGAGCACGTCCTGCACGGGCGGGAACGCCTCGGTGGTGAAGTACAGCGCGGACACGCCGTCCTGGGCGAGCGCCCGGGTGGCGGCGACGGCCGCGGTCGGCTCGCCCTTGGTGTCCCGCTGCTCGATCACGATCTTCGTGCCGGGGTTGTGCTGCTGCACGTACTCGGCGCCGGCCTTGAGCCCGGCCAGCGAGTTCTGACCGCTCGGGGAGAGCGGGCCGGTGAGCGCCCCGACGAAACCGATCTTGATGGTGGAGCCTTCGGCCTGGTCGCCGGAGGATCCGCCGTCGCCGCACGCGGCGAGCGCGAGCAGCGCCGCGCACGCCATGGCTGTGCCCACTGTGGCACGTGTCCTCATGGGGGGTCGTCCTTCCTGGGGGTTTCCGTGTGGGTGGGTCAGGAGAGGTAGGCGGCCTGCAGCAGGTCGGGCAGTTCCGGGTCGGTGCCGCGCACCCGGTGCGCGACGTGCCCGTGCCGCAGCACCACGACGTCCGCCTCCAACTTCTGGGCGACCTCGGCCCGCTGTTCGACCAGCAGGACGGCGAACCCGGCGTCGCGCAGGTCGGCGAGGATCTCGATGGTCCGGCCGACCAGCTTGGGCGACAGGCCGTTCGTGGGCTCGTCCAGCATGATCACGCGGGGTGCGCCGGCCACCGCGCGGGCGATGGCGAGCATCTGCTGCTGGCCGCCGGACAGGCCGCCCGCGAGGCGCTGCAGCATCGGGCGCAGCTCGGGCAGCAGGTCGAGCGGGTCGAGTTCGGGCTTGCGGGCAGCGCGGGCCGCGGCGACCCGGAGGTTCTCGGCCACCGACAGGCTCTTGAACACGTGCCGGCCCTCCAGCACGTGACCGAGCCCGGCCCGGGCCCGCCTGCTCGCCGGGAGGTTGTCGAGGCGCAGGTCGTCCAGCCAGATCCCGCCGCCGGCCGACTCCAGCCCGCCGATGCCGCGCAGCGTGGAGGTCTTCCCGGCGCCGTTGGCGCCCAGCAGGGCCAGGCAGGTGCCGGGCTCGACGGTGAGGGACAGGTCCTCGACGGCGGTGACGCCGCCGTACCGGACGCGCAGCGTGTCCACCTTGAGCCGGCCGCCGTTCACGCGACCCCCATGTACGCGGCGCGGACGCTGTCCACGCTGTGCAGGTCCCCGGGCTCGCCCTCCCAGAGCACCGTGCCGAGGTCGAGGACGACGACACGGTCGACCAGGCGGCTGATCATGTCCAGGTGGTGTTCGACGATCACGACGGCGACTCCCGCTGCGGCGACGTCACTGACGACGCGCTCGAATCCTTCGATCTCCGCGGCCGACAGGCCGGCCGCGGGTTCGTCCAGGAGGAGGACCTCCGGACAGGTGCCGAGGGCCATGGCGGCCTCAAGGAAGCGGAGCTGGCCGTGGCTCATCACCCGGCTCTCCCGGGTGCCGGCGGCCGGGTCGTGCGGGTCGAGGCCGCCGAGCTCCAGCAGGGTTAGCGCGCCGCGCCGGCAGGCGTCCCGCATCGCCTCGTCACGTTCCCCGTGGACAGCCGGGAGCGCGAGGTGCTCCTCGATGCTCATGCCGGGGAACGTCTTCGGGGTCTGGAAGGTGCGCGACACGCCGTGCTTGGCGACGGCGGCGGCTCCCAGTCCGCCGAGGTCCGTCCCGCGCAGGGTGATCCGGCCGGCGGTCGGCGGGTAGTGCCCGGACACGACGTTGAGCAGCGTCGTCTTGCCCGACCCGTTCGGCCCGATGAGGCCGACGATCTCGCCGCGCCGCAGCTCCATCGACACCCCGCCGAGCGCGTCCACGCCGCCGAAGCTGCGCCGCAGGTCGGTGACCTTCAGGATCGGCTCGCCGGGCGCGCGCTCCGGCACCTCCACCTCCGGAGTGGCGGCGAGGTCGCGCAGCGCCTGGGGGGCGGGCGCCGCGGTGCGGCTGAACAGGCCGCGCGGCCGCAGCCGCATGAGCACGATGAGCAGCGCGCCGTACAGCAGGTTGTTCAGGTGCGGGTACGCGTCGAGGCGCAGCGGGATCAGCACGAGCAGCACCGCGCCGACGACCGGGCCGAGCCGGGAGCCGCTGCCGCCGAGCACCACCATGACCAGGAACAGGATGGACAGGTTGGAGGAGAAGGCGTCCGGCGAGATGTAGGCGGACAGGTAGGAGAACAGCCCTCCGCTGAGCGCGCCCAGCGCGGACCCGGCGGCGAAGGCGACGACCTTGGTGAGGTAGCCGGAGACGCCGAGCGCGGACGCGCCGATCGGCTCGTCGCGGACCGCGACGGTGGCCCGGCCCAGGCGGGACGTCCGATACCGGGCGTGCAGCCAGTAGCCGACGCTCGCCACGACGACGATCACGATCGCCACGACCCACGGGGTCGACACCGGCTCGCCGCCGAACCAGAACCTGGCGTCGATGCCGGCCAGGCCGTTGTTGCCGCCGGTCACCGACTGGAACTGGATGAGCATGTCGTTGACGACGAGCATCAGGCCGAGCGACATCATGGCCAGGCCGATCGCGCCCAGCCGTCCGGCCGGGAACCCGGCCAGCGCCCCGGCGGCGAGCCCGGCCAGCGCGGCGACCGGCAGCGTCGCCCAGATCGGCCAGCCGTGCGAGACCACCAGGACGGCGGTGACGTAGGCGCCGATGGCGAACGACGCGCCCTGACCGAGGGACAGCGCGCCGGCGTAGCCGGTGGTGATGTTGAGTCCCAGCGTGGCGACCGCGTACAGGCACACCAGTTGCAGGACGTAGCCGTTGTAGGACAGCGGGCCCCACAGGGCCAGCAGCGTCGTCGCCACGACCAGCAGCGCCGCGCCGTGCGCGGCGGGCCTGGCGAGCACCCGCCGGACGGGCGCGGGGGTGGCGTCGCGGCCGCGTGCCGCCGCGGCGCGCAAGGTCCGGGACAGGGCGGAGAGCCGGTACGACATCACACCGCCCGCACCGGTGCCGCGCCGAACAGGCCGTGCGGGCGCACCACGTAGACGACGACGAGCAGCAGGAACACCGTCAGGTTCACCGTGAGGCTGCCGACGTGGACCCCGGCGAACTGGCTGACCACACCGATGACCAAGCCGCCGACGACGGCGCCACCGATGCTGCCCATGCCGCCGATCGCGGTGGCCACGAACCCGTAGAAGGTGTACGACAGCCCCAGCGACGGGGTGACGAGCTGGGTGGAGGCCACCAGCACTCCGGTCACCGCGGCGACCAGCGCGGAAAGCACCGTGGCGATCTGCGAGGCGCGTGCCCGGGAGATGCCGATCGCCTCCGCGCCGTCGAGGTCGTCGGCGATCGCGCGCAACTCCAGCCCGATCCGGGTGCGCCGGTAGAACACGACGAGCAGCCCGGCGACGACCAACAGCGCGGCGACCGCGGTCAGCTCGGCGGGCGACACCGCCAGGCCGGCCAGGTCGAACCGGTGCTTGCTGACGCCGTACGTGAAGTTGCGGGACTCCCCGCTGTAGGGGACGGCCAGCAGTTCGGCCAGGACCACGCTGACCGCGAGGGTGGACAGCAGCCAGGAGGCGGACTGGCCCGACTGCACGAACGGCCGCACCGCGGTCCACTCGACGGTCAGCGCCACCACCACCATCACGGCGAGCGCGGCCACGTAGGCGAGCCAGACCGGCAGGCCGGCGCCCACCGCCACCAGCACCGACATGGGCATGAGCATCACCATCTGCCCGTGGGCGAAGTTGATGACGCCGGTCGTCGTGAACAGCGTGGCGAAGCCGACCGCAACCAACCCGTAGATCGCGCCGTCCGCCAGACCCGGCACGAGCACCGTCTGGAGGAACTCATGCATGGGAGGACCCGCTCCCGGCGCGTGACGTGACGTCTCTCTTCACCATGGCGCGAAACGTATATATGATTTGGATGACAGTCAAGAAGGGCGTCTCGGCGCCCGTGGGGAGGCGCCCGTGTCGGGGAAGAGCGGCCGAGCAGGCCTGGAACGTGCGGATGGGGTGCTGCTCAGCACGGTCGTCGGCGGGACGCTGGTCGTGACCCTCAACCGTCCGAAGTCCGCCAACGCCCTCGACGACGAGCTCATGGACGGGCTGGCGAACCTGTGGCGTGCGGCGGCCGGGGCGCCGGAGCTGCGCGCGGTGCTGCTCACCGGTGCGGGCAAGGCGTTCTGCGCCGGGGCGGACGTGTCCATGCTCTCGGTGCCGAGGGTGAAGGTGGGCGACAGCGCGGCCGAGGAGCTCGACTTCCTGCCCGGACCGCGCCTGGGGATGCCGGTGATCGTCGCGGTGAACGGGGTGTGCGCCGGAGGCGGCCTGCACTTCGTGGCGGACGCCGACATCTGCATCGCGTCGTCGGCGGCCCGCTTCCTGGACCCGCACGTCAGCGTCGGCCAGGTGTCCGCGTTGGAACCGCTGCAGCTGCGGCTGCGGATGCGGCCGGACCTGCTGACCCGCCTCGTCCTGCTCGGCCGGCACGAGTCGCTGTCGGCCGAACGGGCCGAGCGCGCCGGTCTCGTCTCCGAGGTCGTCGAGCCGGACACGCTCGTCGACCGGGGGATGGAGCTGGCCGCGATGATCGGGCGGAACTCGCCGGAGGCGGTGCGGCTCAGCCGCCGGGTGTTGCGCACGTTCGAGGAACGGCTCATCGCCACCGACATGGACCTGGGCTGGGAACTGATCCGGCGGCACCGGCACCATCCGGACGCCGTCGAGGGCCCGGCCGCCTTCCTGGACAAGCGCGAACCGAAGTGGACGACGTCGTGAAGACAGCCGACTGGAACCGCAGGCCGCGGGTGGTCGCCCCCGAGCTCGCGGACGTCTGGCGCCGCCGGGGCTTCCTCACCGAGGAGCGGATCGGCGACCTGCTGGACCACGGGGCGACGCGGTGGCCGGACCGACCGGCGATCATCACCACGCACGGCGAGACGAGCTTCGCCGAGCTGGCCGCCAAGTCCGCCGCGGCCGCGCGGACCCTGATCGCCGCCGGGGTACGGCCGGGTGACGCCGTCTGCTGGCTGCTGCCGACCGGCCCGGACGCCGTCGCCGTCGCGGCGGCGATCTGGCGGATCGGGGCGATCAGCAGCCCGATCGTGCCGCTGTACGGCCCGCGCGAGATCCGCACCGTACTGGACCAGATCCGGCCGGCGGCCATCGTCACGTACGCCGACGACCGGCGCCGGGCCTATCCCGACGAGTTCGACGAGGCGCTGCGCGACATCTCGCACGAGCCCGCCGCACGGCTGCTCACCACCGGCCGGTCGGCGGGCTGGCGGGCGGCCGACGGGGAGGGGCCCGGCGCGCTGCCGGCCGGGATCGAGCCCGCCGCCCCCGGGGACCCCTGCCTGGTGCTGTTCACCTCGGGCACCGAGTCCGAGCCCAAGGGCGTGGTGCATTCCGTGGCGGGCCTGCGGCACGAGCTGCGGACGACCGTCGTGGAGTGGGGCCTGACGTTCCGCGACCGGATGGTCATGGCCTCCCCCATCACGCACATCACCGGCCTGCTGCAGGGCTTCATGATCCCCTGCCGGGTGGGGGCCACCGCGGTGCTGATGGAACGGTGGGACCCGGCGGCGTGCGCCGAGCTGGCCGACCGGACCGGCGCCACCTACATGGCCGGCGCCACGCCGTTCCTGCGTGAGCTGCTCGACGTGTACGCCGCCGAGGGGCGGGACCGGTCGCCACTGCGCCAGTACTGCTGCGGCGGCGCGGCGGTGCCGCCGGCCCTCATCCGGCGCGCCGACGAGCTGGGCGTCGCGGCGTACCGGGCGTGGGGCATGACCGAGCTGCCCACCGCGACGCTGCCCAACGAGCTGGACCCGCTGGAGTTCCGGGCGGAGACCGACGGCCGGCTCGCGCCGGGCGTGGAGCTGCGCGCCGTGGACCCCTCGGGCCGGGACGTCGAGCCGGGCGAGGTGGGCGAACTGCTGCTGCACGGCCCGGAGATGATGCTCGGTTACGTACGCGAGGAGCTGAACGCCCACGCGTTCACCCCCGACGGCTGGTTTCGCACCGGAGACCTCGGCTCGCTGGCCGCCGACGGGCAGGTGCGGATCACCGGGCGGCTCAAGGACGTCATCAACCGCGGCGGCGAGAAGTTCTCGGCCAGGGAGATCGAGGACGCCATCGTCAGGCACCCCGACGTGGCGGCCGTGGCGATCGTCCCGGTGCCCGGCGGCCGGCTCGGTGAGCGGATCGGCGCGGCCGTCGTCTCGGACCGGGAGGACCTGACCCTGGAGGAGGTCGGCCGTGCGGTGACCGGCCAGGGGCTGGCCCGGCACAAGCAGCCGGAGCTGCTGCGGGTGGTCCGCTCGCTGCCGACCAACCCGACCGGCAAGATCAACAAGGCCGCGGTGGTCGAGCTGTTCGACCCGGAAACCGACTGATGGGCGGCCTGCTTGACGGGCGCTGCGTCGTCGTGACGGGCGCCGGGAGGGGCCTGGGCCGCGCCTACGCGCTCGCGTGCGCGGCTCACGGCGCCGGGGTCGTGGTCAACGACGTGGACGGGGCGGCCGCGCACGCCGTGGCCGCGGAGATCGCCGCCGCCGGCGGGCACGCGGTGGCGGAACCGGGCTCCGCCGGGTCGTGGGAGGTGGCGGCCCGGCTGGCCGGGACGGCGGAGCTGGAGTTCGGCCGGCTCGACGGCCTCGTCGCCAACGCCGGGATCACCCACCACGCCCCGCCGTGGGAGGAGGACGAGGCGCGGCTGCGGCGGATCACCGAGGTCAACGTGCTCGGCGTGCAGTTCGCCGCGGTGCACGCCATGCGGGCGATGGTCCGGCGGGGCGCCGGCGGGTCGATCGTCACGGTCGTGTCCGGCGCCCGCTTCGGCATCCCCGGCATGAGCGCCTACGGCGCCACGAAGGGGGCGGTGGCCGCGATGACCGCCGGCTGGGCGCGGGACTGCGCGTCCACCGGCATCCGGGTCAACGCCGTGTCGCCGCTGGCCGAGACCGGCATGGCGGCGCTGGACACCCGGCCCGAACGGCCCGCGCTGGGCGCGCCCGGGGACGTGGCGCCGGTGGTGGTCGCGCTGCTCAGCGACGCCACCCGCGGCGTGACCGGCCGGATCGTCCGCTTCGACGGCACCGATCTCGGCGTGTACACGCCGGAAGCCCTCACCCCGGTCACCGGCTGGACGGCCGGGGATCCCGCCGAGTCGATCGCGGGGGTCCTGGCCCGGCTCGGCGGCCCCGCCACGGCCTGAACGCCCCCTGTCCACCCAGGCCCGGGTCCGCGGCCGGACCACCGTTCGAGACGAAAGCCACCGCTGAAATGATCACTACCGCCTTCACCGAGACCTTCGGCGTGCGGCACCCGCTGCTGTGCGGCGGGATGACCGGCCTGGGCCGGGCCGAACTGATCGCGGCCGTCGCCGAGGCCGGCGCCCTCGGGTTCCTGACGGCGCTGACCCAGCCGACGCCCGAGGCGCTCGCCCTGGAGATCAAGCGCACGCGCGAGCTGACCGACCAGCCGTTCGGGGTGAACCTCACCATCCTGCCTACCATCCGACCCGTCCCCTACGACGAGTACCGGGCGGCGATCATCGAGTCGGGGATCACGGTCGTCGAGACGGCCGGCGGCAACCCGGACGAGCACCTGCCCGACTTCAAGGCCGCCGGGATCAAGGTCATCCACAAGGCGGTCGCGGTACGGCACGCCGTCAAGGCGCAGGCGCTCGGCGTGGACGCGGTCAGCATCGACGGCTTCGAGTGCGCCGGCCACCCCGGCGAGGACGACATCGGCGGCCTCGTGCTCATCGCCGCGGCCAGCCGGGCGCTGGACGTCCCGGTCATCGCCAGCGGCGGCATCGCCACCGGCGCCGGCCTGGTGGCGGCGCTGGCCCTCGGGGCGTGCGCGGCGAACATGGGCACCCGGTTCATGGCGACGACCGAGGCGCCCGTCCACGACAACGTCAAGCGGCAGATCGTGGCGAACTCCGAACGGGACTCGATCATCGTCTTCCGCGAGTTCCACAACTCGGCGCGGGTGGCGCGCAACTCGGTGTCGGAGGAGATCGCCGAGATCTCACGCCGGCCGGGCTCGTCCTTCGATGACGTCGCCCACCTCGCCTCGGGAGTACGGGGACGGGAACGCGTCCTCGGGGCGGGCGACATGGAGGACGGGCTGTGGTGGGCCAGCCAGGCTCAGGGGCTCATCACCGAGGTGGACAGCTGCCGGAACGTGGTGGACCGGATCGTCGCGGACGCCGAGGAGATCATCCGCCACCGGCTGCCGGGGTTCCTGCCGACGGCCTGACCCGGGTCGGCACTGCGGCGTGGCCGGGAGGTCGCACCGGCCCTTGCGCGCGATGCCGCCGCTGACCACCGTGCCGGCTCGGTATGAGGCCACGCACGCCGCGGCTCGGCGGCCGGTTCCGGTGCCGCCGGGCGGGTCAGTTCCCCGGCTGGCCCCACTCGCGCAGCACGTCCGCCGCGTCAGCCGCCGTCCGCGGCACCGGGGCCACCGGGGCGGCCGGGGTGCGGGAGAACCTGGGCGCGGGGGCCGCCTGGACCACGCCGTCCGCCTCGGCGTACGTGCCGCGGGCCGCCAGGTGCGGGTGACCGGGGGCCTCGGCGAAGCTGAGCACCGGGGTGACGCACGCGTCGGTGCCGACGAAGTGCGCGGCCCACTCGTCCCGGGTGCGGGAGGCGAACGCGGCGGTGAACCGCTTGCGCATCGCCGGCCAGTTGGCCGGGTCGTTCTGCTCGCCCAGTTCGGCCGGGTCGATGTCCAGCCCGGCCAGCAGCGCCGCGTAGAAGTGCGGCTCCAGCGCACCCACCGCGACGAACCCGCCGTCGGCGCAGGTGTAGGTGTCGTAGAAGGGCGCGGCGCCGTCGAGCAGGTTGCCCTCTCGTTCGTCGCGCCAGGCCCCCATGCCGCGCAGGGCGAGGGTCATCTGGCTGAGCAGCGCGGTCCCGTCGACCATGGCGGCGTCGACCACCTGGCCGCGGCCGGACCGGGAGCGTTCGAACAGCGCGGCCAGCACGCCGACGAGCAGCAGCATGGACCCGCCGCCGAAGTCGCCGACCAGGTTGAGCGGCGGCGCCGGGGCTCGGTCGGCGCGGCCCATGGCGTGCAGCGCGCCGGTCAGGCCGATGTAGTTGATGTCGTGGCCGACCTGGCCGGCCCACGGCCCGTCCTGGCCCCACCCGGTCATCCGGGCGTAGACCAGGCCGGGGTTGCGGGCCAGGCAGGCGTCCGGGCCCACGCCGAGCCGTTCCACCACCCCGGGGCGCAGGCCCTCGATCAGCACGTCCGCGCGTTCGGCGAGGCCGAGGACGACGGCCCGCCCGTCGGCGGACTTCAGGTCGGCGTGGACCGGGCGCCGGCCGCGCAGCACGGCGTCGGTCGCGCCCGGGGCGCCGAGCCGGAGCCCGCGGCCCGCCGGCCGTTCGATCCGGACCACGTCGGCGCCGAGGTCGGCGAGCACCATGGCCGCGTGCGGGGCCGGGCCGAGCCCGGCGAGTTCCACCACTCGCAGTCCCGCCAGGGGGCCGTCCTTCATCGGGTTCCCGCCTCTCTACTTGCGCTTGCCGTTCACGAACGCGTCGAGCCGGGCCCCGGCCGCGGCGGACGCGGCGGCCTCGGCGATCGTCGCGGCCTCGATGCCGAGCTGATCGGCCAGCGACCGCGCCGGGGCGTCCCGGAGCAGGCGCCGGGTCCGGCCGAGCGCCGGGAACGGCCCGGCCGCGATCCGCGCCGCGGCCTGCCGGGCCGACTCGGCGAGCTCCTCGTCGGGGTGGACGTCGGTGACCAGCCCCCAGTCGGCGGCCTCCGCTGCCGTCAGCCGGCGATCGGTCAACGTCAGGGCGAGCGCCCGGCGCAGCCCCACCACCTGCGGCAGCAGCCAGGACGTGCCGCAGTCCGGGGTCAGCCCCGCCCGGGCGTACGCGGTCAGGAACGTCGCCGACTCGCCGGCGAGCACCACGTCGGCCACCAGGGTGAGAGCCAGTCCGGCGCCCGCCGCCGCGCCCTGGACGGCGGCCACGACGGGGACCTCCAGCCCGGCGAGGGTCAGCACCGCGCGGTGCGCCGTCCGGGCCAGCTCCAGCACGTAGCCGGCGCGGTCCGCGGCGCCGTGCATCGCGGTGACGTCCCCACCGGCGCAGAAGTTGCGGCCGCGGCCGAGCAGCAGCACGCAGCGCACCCCCGGGTCGGCCGCCGCGGCCTCGGCGGCGTCGCCGAGCGCACGCGCCATGGACAGGTCCAGCGCGTTCGAGGACTCCGGCCGATCGAGCTCGATGGTCGCCACCCCGTCGGCGACCTCGTACCGCACCCAGGTCCCGGTGACGGCCTGCTCGTCCACCGGTGCGGTGGTCAGGCCGGCGAGGACCAAGTCGGCGAGGTGCCGGTAGGCCTGCGCGGCGTCGAACCCGGTGGCCGACTGGATGGCGCCGCGCTGGATGGAGTTCATGACCTCGGCCACCGCGGCCCCCACGAACGACGCGTGGATCGGGCGCAGCACCCCGGCCCTGACCCCCTCCGTCACCAGGCTCTGCACCCGCTCCGCGGCGTACCGGGTGTTCTCCTGGTAGACCTCGTTGGCCGGGCCGAAGGCGGCCACGTCCGCGAGGAACGCGGCCGAGGCGGGCTGCAGCTCCGCGGCGACGGCCTCCAGGTAGACGGCGAGCTGCCGGGCCGGGTCGCCGGAGGCGGCGACCCGGGCCTCGATACGCTCGGCCGCCGCCTTGAAGAACGAGCGGACGGCGGCCACCACGATCTGCTCCTTGCTGGGCGCCACCGCGTACAGGGTGGTCCGGGAGCAGTGCAGCCGCTCGGCGAGGTCGCCGATGTTGAACGACGCGAATCCCTCGGCCAGGAACAGCTCGCGGAGCTGCGCCAGTGTCTCCTCGCGCCGGGTGCGAGTCCTGTCGGGCGACGGCATGGCATCGACTCTACGGCAGCCCCTGGCAATCAGTACAATTTCTGATACTTTGGTACTTACTATCGTACTCAAAGGAAGCTTCGATGCCCGCATCGCGTGTCATGCCAAGCGAAGAGAGTGCCGACCTGATCGAGATCGTCCGGCACCTCGCCGACGGGGAACTGGCCCCCCGGGCCGCGAAGGCCGAGGCGGACGAGGACTTCCCGCGCGACGTGTTCCGCACGCTCGGCGCGATGGGCGTCCTCGGCCTGCCGTACCCCGAGGAGTACGGCGGCGGCGGTCAGCCCTACGAGGTGTACCTGCAGGTGCTGGAGGAGGTCGCCCGGGTCTGGTCCAGCGTCGCCGTCGGCACCAGCGTGCACGTGTTGTCGTGCTTCGGACTGTTCAACTTCGGCACCGACGAGCAGCGGCGGGCCTGGCTGCCCGACATGCTCGGCGGCGAACTGCTCGGCGCGTACTGCCTGAGCGAGCCGCACGCCGGCTCCGACCCCGCCGCCATGACCACCCGCGCCGTCCGCGACGGCGACTACTACGTGCTCACCGGCGCGAAGGCGTGGACCACGCACGGCGGGCACGCCGACTTCTACACGGTGATGGCGCGGACCTCGGACGATCGCAGGGGCATCTCCTGCTTCCTCGTCCCGGCCGGCGCCGAGGGCCTGAGCACCGACCCGCCCGAGCACAAGATGGGCCTGACCGCCTCTCCGACCGCGACGATGCGGCTGGACGGCGTGCGGGTGCCGGCCGAGCGCAGGATCGGCGCGGAGGGCGACGGTCTCGGCATCGCGCTGGCCGCCCTCGACTCCGGCCGGCTGGGCATCGCCGCCGTCGCCACCGGCCTGGCCCAGGGCGCTCTGGACCACGCCGTGGCGTACGCGAAGGAGCGCTCGACCTTCCACAGGCCGATCATCGAGCACCAGGGCCTGGCGTTCCTGCTGGCCGACGTGGAGGCGGCCGTGCAGACCGCCCGCGCGATGACGCTGCACGCCGCCCGGCTGAAAGACCTCGGCCTGCCGTTCGGCCGGGAGGCGTCCATCGCCAAGATGGTCGCCACCGACAACGCCATGAAGGTCACCACCGACGCCGTCCAGGTGCTGGGCGGCTACGGCTACACCCGCGACTTCCCGGTGGAGCGATACATGCGCGAGGCGAAGGTCATGCAGATCTTCGAGGGCACCAACCAGATCCAGCGCATGGTCATCGGCCGGTCGCTCGCCGGGAACGTCCCACCCGTGATCACCGCAGTCCACAGGGAGAAGCACTGATGCAGGTCGCCCACACCGCAGTCATCGTCACCGGCGGGGCCTCCGGCCTCGGCGCCGCGACCGCCGAGCTGCTGGCCAAGGAGGACGCGCAGGTCTTCGTGTTCGATCTCAAGCAGAGCATCGACACCGTGGACCCGGTGCCGGGAGTGGAGTACCTCCCCACCGACATCACCAGCCCCGAGGAGGTGCGGGCCGCCGTCGCGACGGCCGCCGCCGGCGAGCCGCTGCGCGCGGTCGTCAACTGCGCGGGCATCGGCCCGTCGGCGCGGATCCTGGGCAGGAACGGCGTGCACGACCTCGACCTGTACGCACGCGTCGTGCAGGTCAACCTCATCGGGACCTTCAACGTGCTCGCCCTGGCCGCCGAGGCGATCGCCCGCACCGAGCCGGACGAGCACGGCCAGCGCGGCGTGATCGTCAACACCGCCTCGGTCGCCGCCTACGAGGGACAGATCGGGCAGGCCGCGTACTCCTCGTCCAAGAGCGGCATCGTCGGGCTGACCCTGCCCGCGGCGCGCGACCTGGCCCAGCACGGCATCCGGGTCAACACCATCGCCCCGGGCATCGTGGAGACGCCGATGCTGTCCACGGTCTCCGCGGAGTTCCGGGAGAGTCTGGCGGCCGGCGTTCCGTTCCCGCGGAGGCTGGCCCGCCCGGACGAGTACGCCCATCTGGCGCTGACGATCATCCACCACGACTACCTCAACGGCGAGGTCATCCGGATGGACGGTGCGCTCCGGATGGCACCCCGCTGACCTCAGCAGCCACGAACGCGGCAAAACTCTCCAGAAGCACCCCTCCGGCAGCCTGAGGCACCCGCCGGCCCCCTCGCTGTTCCCGTACGTGCTGCGCAACCTTCGTCCACGAGTTGCAGCACAGGGATCGCCTGCACGAGCGCGGTCGCACGATGCGGGCAACAGCGCAGCCTGGTCAGCACCTTCCAGCCCTTCAAGGTCGCGACGGCACGCTCACCGATGGCCCGGATACGAACGTGGGCGCGGTTGACGTCCCGCTGCCCGCGGGACAACCAGGGCCGATGGCGATGCGCTTGAATGGCGTACGAATCGTGCCGCCCGCTGACGTGGATCATTCTCCGGTCAGTCAGGTGGTGAGTCCCGCATCGAGGGCCAGGAGAGCGGCCTGGACACGGTTGGTGACCCCCAACGCGGTCAGGATGCGGCTGACGTGGGCTTTGACGGTGCTTTCCCGCATGTCGAGGTGAGTGGCGATATCGGCGTTGGTCTCGCCCTGGGCGAGCAGGGCCAGCACGTCCCGTTCGCGGGGAGTGAGCTGGTCCAGCCGGGCCCGGGCAGCGGCGGCCTTGGCAGGCTGTTGGCGTGGTAGCGATCGATGAGGCGACGCGCCGCGGTGGGGTGGAGCATGGCCGAGCCGGCGACGGAGCTGCACCTCGACGGCGACTGAGGCGCTCATTTGGCGAGGGCTTCCAGGAAGCGACGCGTCAGTGTGAGTGGCGGGGTGGGGCGCTGCCGCTGCCGCCGGTGAGGATGTCCAGATCCGCGCCCCTGTCGGCTTGCAGGACGTGCTCGCTGTACAGCCGTACCCATCCACGGGAGGCAGCCGGTTGCGGGGGCTGCCAGGCGGCGCGGCGGTGCTCGAGTTCCGCGTCGTCGACCAGCAGGTCCAGACGCCGCGCCGGGACGTCGAGCCGGATCACGTCGCCGGTACGCACGAGTGCGAGGGGGCCGCCCACGGACGCCTCGGGGGCCACGTGCAGGACGCAGGTGCCGTAGCCGGTCCCGCTCATCCGGGCGTCGGAGATCCGCACCATGTCGGTGATCCCCTCGGTGAGCAGCCGCCGCGGCATCGGCACGTTCCCCACCTCGGGAAACCCGGGATAACCGCGTGGTCCCGCGTTCCGCACCACGATGACCGTGTCGGAAGTGACGTCCAGATCCGGGTCGTCGGCCACGGCGACATAGTCCTCGATCCGGTCGAACACGAGCGCCGGTCCGGTGTGCTGCAGCAAATGGGGCGAGGCGGCGGAGACCTTCAGCACGGCTCCGGACGGCGCGAGCGACCCGCGCAGTACGACGGTCCCCGACCCGGCGGGCTGGAACGGCTCCTCCATCGTGCCGATGACCTCTCTGTTCCAGCACTGGGCACCGCTGATGTTGTCGGCCACGCTCTTCCCGCTGACGGTGACATGGTCCAGGTGCAGCAGGGAGGCGATCTCCTTCATCACCGCCGGGAGTCCACCCGCGTACGCGAAGTCCTCCATCAGGTACGTGCCGGAGGGCATCAGGTTGACCAGCATGGGCACATCGGCGGTGAGCGTGTCGAAGTCCTCCAGCGACAGGGGGACGCCGAGGCGCCCGGCGATCGCCAGCAGGTGCACCACGGCGTTGGTGGAGCCGCCGATCGCGGCGTTCACCCGGATGGCGTTCTCGAAGGCCTCCCGAGTGAGCACCGTGGACAGCCGCTGGTCCTCTTCGACCATGGCCACGATCCGGCGCCCGGCGGCGTGTGCGAGCGCGTACCGGCGGGAGTCGACCGCGGGTACGGCGGCGGCCCCCGGCAACTGGACGCCGAGGCCCTCGGTCACGCAGGCCATCGTGGAGGCGGTCCCCATGGTCATGCAGTGCCCGCGGCTGCGGGACATGCAGACTTCCGCCTCGGCGCAATCCGCCGCGGTCATCCGGCCCGCGCGCAGCTCTTCGGTGAAACGCCACACGTCGGTGCCCGAACCGATGTCCCGGCCACGGAACTTGCCGTTCAGCATCGGACCGCCCGTGACCATCAGAGTCGGCAGGTCGACGCTGGCCGCGCCCATGAGCAAGCCGGGCGTGGTCTTGTCGCAGCCGGACAGCAACACCACCCCGTCGAGAGGGTTGGCCCGGATCAGTTCCTCCGCCTCCATCGCCAGCAGGTTGCGGTAGAGCATGGTCGTCGGCCGCATCAGCGGCTCCCCCAGGCTCATCGCCGGAAATTCCAGCGGCAGGCCGCCGCTCTCCCACACGCCGCGCTTCACCGACTCGGCCAGGTCGCTCAGGTGGGCGTTGCACGGCGTCAGCTCCGACCACGTCGTGGCGATGCCGATCACCGGCCGGCCGTCGAAGACGTCGTCCGCGAACCCCTGGTTGCGCATCCACGATCGGTGAATGAACCCGTTGCGGCCCTCCGCTCCGAACCACTGCCGGCTGCGCAGCGGGCGATTCGTCATCGACATCGGCACACCTCTCTGTCATTTCGATTGGCTGCTGGACGACCGGCCGCGGCTACCTCAGGCCTCCGACGGACAGTCCGCCGCGCCAGTGCCGCTGGAGGGTGAAGAAGGCGATGATGAGCGGGATCACCGACACGAGCGCGCCCAGGATGATGAGGCTCCAGAGGGAGGTGCTGCCCGCGTTGTTCGCCGAGGCGATTCCCTGCCAGAGGCCGAGTCCGACGGTGACGGGGAACAGGCGGTTGTCGGAGAGCATGGCGAGGGGCAGGAAGTAGTTGTTCCAGGACGCCACGGCGGACAGGAGCAGCACCGTGACCACCGCGGGCCGCATCAGCGGGAACGCGACCTGGAGGAACGTCCGCAGTTCACCCGCGCCGTCGACCCGCGCCGCGTCCAGGATCTCGTCGGGAACCGCGTCGCGCGCGTACACGTGCATCAGGTAGACCCCGAACGGGTTCAGCAGTGACGGGAGGATCACCGCCCAGATCGTGTTCGTCAGGCCGAGCCCGGAGAACATCATGAAGGTCGGAATCACCAGGGCGGTCGCGGGCACCATCAACGCGCCGAGCAGGACCGAGAAGCTGAAGCGTCTGCCGGCGAACCGGTATTTGGCGAATCCGTAGCCGGCCATGACGGCAAGGATCGTGGCGCCGATCCCGCCTGCGAACGCGTACAGCGTGGAGTTGAGGAT
Source organism: Microbispora sitophila (assembly GCF_014892245.1). NCBI lineage: Bacteria > Bacillati > Actinomycetota > Actinomycetes > Streptosporangiales > Streptosporangiaceae > Microbispora > Microbispora sitophila. The sequence continues at coordinate 24,345 of NZ_JADBGC010000048.1, forward strand.
CCACCTGCCGTAGATGCCGCCGTCGTAGGTGAACAGTCGCTCGAGGTTTTCGAAGTAGTCGACCCGGTCGGCGAACCACAGGGTGTTGCCGCCGCCGAACAGGCCGGGGGCGTCTTTGGAACTGTTGACGATGACCCACCAGAACGGCACGAGGAAGTACACGACCAGGAAGCCGAGGAAAATCTGCAGGGGGAGGTGGCGTTGGTGACGGCGGCGTGCGCCGGCGCCGGAGCTGCCGGTCATCAGAAGAAGCTCCTCCGCTTGCGGGTGAAGAACAGGAAGGCGTAGACGCAGATGAACACGATCCCGCCGAGGGCGAAGGAGATCGCCGATCCGTAGGTGAAGTTCGCGAGCCCGAACGCCTGCTGGTACGCGTACATGTTGGGGGTGAATCCTGGTGCGATCGTGCCGGCCGCGAGGTATCGCAGAATCTGTGGTTCGTTGAAGAACTGCAGGGTTCCGATGAGTGAGAAGACCAGGATCAGGAGCAGCGCGGGGGCGATCAGCGGAATTTTGATCCGGAGCGAGATCTGCCATTTGCCGGCGCCGTCCATACGAGCGGCCTCGTAAAGTGTCGGGTCGATTCCCTGGAGCGCGGCGTACAAAATGATCATGTAGTAGCCGGCCCACTGCCAGGTGACGACGTTGACCAGGCCGTAGAAAATCAGATTGCTGCTGAAGAAGTCGGGCGCAGTGGCGCCGAACAGCCCGAAGATGTCGGAGAGCGGCCCGAAGCTCTTGCTGTACAGGAATCCCCACATGACCGCCCCGATGACCGTGGGAATCGCATAGGGGAGGAAAATCATGAGGCGGGAGAAGCGGGTGAACAGCGTGGTCACAGCGTCCAGGATGAGGGCCATCGCGAGCGCGATGATGATCTGCAGCGGGATGGCGACGAGCGAGAAGCGGATGACGAACCACGCCCCGGAGAGGAAAGTCGGGTCGGTGAACGCCTTCACGTAGTTGCCGAGGAAGACGAAGCTGGTGCCGCCGATCAGCTTCTTCTGCCAGAGGCTGAGATAGAACGCGTACGCGAGCGGCGCGATGAGAAGCGCCAGGAAGACGATCCCGAATGGCGCGACGAAGAGCCATCCCATCAGGTGCTCCCGGAGGCGCACCTTGCCGCGGACCTTGTGCGCTTTCTCTTGAGTGCTCGCTGCACTCTCCTCGATCAGGAGGGTCATTGTGGGCTCCGCAAAGTCGATGCCGGGGGTCACGGGTGGGCCGGCCGGAGAGGGACCGGCCCACCCGTGTTGTCACTGAACGGTGAACCCTTGCTCCTTGGCGTAGCTCACCACGTCCTCCTGAATCCGGTCGGCGGCCTGCGCACCGGTGACGGAGCCCTCGATGAGGGCACTGACCTGCTTCGTCATGGCGTCGAAGTAGTACTGGCCGAACGGGGCGTAGGTCATACCCTTGTAGGCGTTCGCCGCGGGGACGTAGACCTCCTTGTTCGCCTGCTGGCCGTCGAAGAACGCCACCTTGAGGTCCACGAACTTGGGATTGTTGAGCGCCTTGAGATTCAGCGGGAAAATGATCTGGTTGGTCCAGCCGTCGGTGAGCGACTCCTCGTCGGCGTAGAGGCCGTACGCCACCTTCGCCGCGAGTTCGGGGTTCTTGGCCTGGCTCGTCACCGAGAAGGCCGAGCCGCCCCAGTTCACCTGCACCGGGTTGTCGGGATCCCACTGCGGGAGCGGCGCCACCGCGAACTTGCCGGTGTCCTTGCCCTTGCCCACGCCGGCGCCGGTGAGGTATCCGGGCGCCCAGGCCGCCGAGATGTACGTCGCGTACTTACCGTTGACCACACCGGCGATGTACTCCGGCGTGAACTGGTCCTGCGTCCCGACCAGGCCCTTCTTGGCGAGGCGCCCCCAGTAGTCGAGCACATCCTTGGATGCCTGGTCGTTCAGCTTGATACCGATCGACTCCGGCCGCGCCGGGTCGTAGGTGAACGGATTCGCGCCCTTCTGGATCTGCAGCGCCATCGTGACGGCCGGCACGTTCGCGCCCAAGTCGCCGAACAGCGGGCCCCCCGCGTCCTTCACCTTCTGCGCCGCCTGCTCGTACTCGGCCCACGTCTTCGGCGGCTTGATGTCGTACTTGTCGAAGACGTCCTTCCGGTAGATCATCGCCATCGGTCCGCCGTCGACCGGCACGCCGTAGACCGCGCCACCGATCGAGACGTCCTTCCACGCGCCCGGGCCGTAATTGTCCTTGACGGCGTCATAGCCGTACTTCTTGATGTCGACGAGCGCCTTCTGGATCTGGAAGGTCGGGATCCGGTCCGCCTCGATCATAATCACGTCGGGGGCGCCGCTGCCCGCCGAGATGGCCGTCTGGAACTTGTCGTACTCGTCACCGCCCTGACCGACGTTGGTCCAGCAGACCTGCACCTCGTTGTTCTGCTTGTTGAAGTTGTCGACGACGAGCTGCATGTTGGGGTACCAGCCCCAGAAGGTGACGACCGGCAGGTCCTTCTTGCTGATCGTGTTCGTGCAGTTGCTCGCGTTGTTTCCGCCCGCGTTGGTCGCGGTCGCGGCGCTTCCGCCCGCGGTGCTTCCACCCGCGGTGCTTCCGCCCCCTCCCACGTCGGGGGCGCAGGCGGCAAGCGCACTCGCGGCGGCGAGCATGGCTGCCGTGACAAGTAGTCTTTTCGTCTTCGTTGACATGTTTTCCCCTTCGGGGTCACAGCGCACAAGGGTCCATGCGCCGCCGCTGAGGTCGAGTGATCGGCCGGGACGGGGCACGGATGACACGATCCGCGCCCTGTCCCTCGTGCCGATTTCTCATGTGAGCGCTCACACGCTCCCGCGTCCGAAAATCATCACCGGGGCGGGATCCCCGGGGTCCCGGTGGAGTCATCTCGAACGGGCTTGACTAGCGCTTGAACAGGCGCGGAGCCAGGTCGATGAGGTTCTTCTGCCACACGTCCCAGCCGTGCGGCCCAAAGGTGACCCCGTCGAACTCATAGTGGACGCCGAGCTTGTCCATCGTGGTCAGTCCCGCCATGAACGACGGGTACACGAAGTCGGTCACGTCGCCGACGTACACGCGCAGCAGCTTGGTCCCGTTGTTGATCGCCGCCACGTCGACGCCGGCGCCGCTGCCGAACCCGGCCGAGAACGCCCCGATGTAGGCGAACCGGCCCGGGTGCGCCTTGAGCATTCCGAACGTCTGTCCACCACCCATCGAGAGGCCGGCGAGTGCCTGCTGCGACGGATCGCTGGAGACGTTGTAGCGGGCGTGGACGGCCGGGTCGATGTTGTCCAGCAGCTCCTTGTTGAAGTCGGACACGTTGCCGTTGCTCATCACGACCACCATCGGCACCAGGTTCCCGTCCAGGAAGTGGTGGTCGAGGATCTGCTTGGCGCGGCCCATCTCGACCCAGTCCGTGTGGTTCTGGCCGCCACCGTGCTGGAGGTAGAAGACGGGATACGGCTGCGCGCGCTTCGGGTCGTATCCGGGTGGGGTCCACACCAACGCGGTCCGGTCCTGGTTCGTCACGGTGCTTCGGTAGGTCAGGCTCTCGACCTTTCCGCCCTGGCTGGCCGGAACGTCCGAGAGCAGGCGTGACCTCTCTCCGGAGATGAAGAAGGTGCTCCAGGTCGGCTCGGTGGTCACCTTCGTCGGGTTCGACGCGTCCTTGACCGAGACCCGGTCGACGATGAACTTGTAGTAGTAGAACCACGGGGCCAGCGGGCCCACGGTCGCCCGCCACCGGTCGCCGTCACGGGACAGCGGGATGCGCAGCCAGCTCCCGCCGGGAGCCGTGTTCGCCCACACCGTGACGTGCTTGGCGTCCGTGAAGGCCGTCGTGGTCTCGAAGGTGACGAAACCGCCCTCGGACACGAACGGCGTCGGAGTGGTGCCGGCTGCGGGCGGGGTGAACTCGCCCTTC
>NZ_JADBGC010000049.1:0-27355 GCF_014892245.1 Microbispora sitophila
TGGTCGAGGAAGCTGTTGAGGCCGTAGCCCATGGTGTTCTTGATGGCGAACTGCGCCTCGATCCGGCGCACCGACTCGGGATTGCCGCGGATCCGGTCGCGCAGCCGCTCCAGGCCCTGGGCCAGGGCGGGTTCCAGGGCGCGCAGCCGCGCGTCGGCGTCGGGCGCGCCGGTGTCGATCACGGTCCCGCTGGGCAGCACCACGACCATCGACTCCAGCGTCCGGTAGGTGTTGGCGTGGGTGCCGCAGGTCATGCCGCTGGAGTTGTCGGCCACCACCCCGCCGATCGTGCACGCCGACTCACTGGCAGGGTCGGGGCCCAGCCTGCGGCCGTACGCCGCGAGGCGGGCGTTGACCTGCCGCAGCACCGCCCCCGGCTGCACCCGCACCCGCTCCCCACCGTCAAGCACCTCCACCGAGCGGAAGTGACGGCGGGTGTCGACCAGCAGATGCTCACTCACCCCCTGCCCCGACAGGCTCGTGCCGCCGGACCGGAAGGTCAACGGCAACCCCGCCCGCATCAGCGCCGCCACCTGCCCGGCGCTCTCCGGCACCAGCACCGCCTGCGGAGTCAGCAGATAATGCGAGGCGTCGTGCGCCCTACCCAGCCGGTCACTCACCCGCGCCCGGCTGATCCCCGGCACGGCGGCCTCCACCGCCGCGAGCACGGCGGGATCCGACGGCGCCGGCCGTCGCGGGGGATCCACGTGGATAAGGCTCATGATTGTTCACCGTTCTCCCGGGGGCGTCCGCCGGCAGGGGCCGGTGCTCGGCGGGGGCGTCGCGCGGCTTCGGGGCCCGGGCCGTACCGGCCGGGGCCCGTGGGGACGCGCCTCTCAGCGCGGGCCCACGACGTGCTGCCGCTGGGTGCCGAGGCCGGCGATGCCGAGTTCCATCACGTCACCCGGCCGCAGCCAGATCTGCGGGTCGTGGCCCATGCCGACGCCGGGCGGGGTGCCGGTGTTGATCAGGTCACCCGGCTCCAGCACCATGAACTGGCTCAGGTGGTGGATGATGAAGTACGGGTCGAAGATCATCGTCTTGGTGTTGCCGGTCTGCCGTCGCACGCCGTTGAGGTCCAGCCACATGTCCAGGTCGTTGACGTCGGCGATCTCGTCGGGGGTGACCAGCCACGGCCCGGCCGGGTTGAAGGTCTCGGCGGACTTGCCCTTGACCCACTGGCCGCCGCGCTCCATCTGGAAGGCGCGCTCGCTGACGTCGTTGACCACGCAGTAGCCGGCGATCACATCGGCGGCGTCCTCCACCGCGTCCAGGTAGGACGTGCGCTTGCCGATGACGATGCCCAGTTCGACCTCCCAGTCGGGCTTGGTGGACCCGCGCGGGATGCGCACGTCGTCGTCCGGACCGATGAGGGTGTTGGGCGACTTGGTGAACAGGATCGGCTCGTCGGGCACGGCCTGGCCGGTCTCGGCGGCATGGTCGCTGTAGTTCAGGCCGATGCACAGGATCTGGTGCGGCCGGGCGATCGGCGCGCCGATCCGCTCACCGGCGAACTCGCCGGTCTGCCCGGCGGCGATCCGTTCGGCGACCGGCCCGGCGAGCAGGGCGGTGCCGCCGGCGGCGAAGAACTTCTCGTCGAAGTCGGCGGTCAGGTCGGAGACGTCGACGTATCGGGTGTTGTCGACGCGGACGACCGGCTTCTCGGCGCCGGGGGCGCCGATGCGCATGAGGTACAACGCTTCTTCTTTCGGGGTCGGGACGGGGCGGAGGGCACCCTGCGAGGCACGGGGACACCGGCGCGGAACGCGCGTCCCTCGATGCCGATCATTCCGGATATTAGACCATTATTCCGACAGACGAAATACAATGCTGACCGGCCCGGCTTCCACAGCGGATCACCGAGCGGCCCGTACTTCAGCCCCACGCGCCCGCATGGTTCGTCTGGGCGGAACCGACCACGGCGGCGCGACGGACGACGCCGGCGACCTCTTCGCAGGCACATGCCGGACCTCACCGGACGGAACGCCGGGGCTCCGCGACACGGCGTCCCGGAACGGGGACCGGGCACCCCGCATGCGATATTGGCTGTGCCATGCCGGTGACATCGCCCCTTCGCCTCGCCAGAGCCGCCGCCTTCACCGCGGTGTGCCTCGGCTTGGGCGTGGTGGCGCACCTGTTCAGCGGCGGCGTGGTAGCCCCCGGCGCGCTGGCGCTTGGCCTGCCGGCGGTGTTCGCCGCCGCGCTGCCCCTGTCCGGCCGGGAACGGACGCTGCGCGCGATCCTGCCCCTGCTCGCGGCCCTGCAGGTCGCGCTGCACGCGCTGTTCGCCCTGTCGTCCCCGTCGTCGTCCGCCTGGCACGTCATGGCCGGGCATGTCACGGCCGGGCATGTCACGGCCGGGCACGCGCATGCCGGGCCGGGCTTCGGAATGCTGCTCGGCCACGGCTGGGCGGTGGTGCTGACGGCGCTGTGGCTCGCCAGGGGCGAGGCCGCCCTGTGGGCGCTGCTGCGGCGGCTCGCCGTACGGCTCACGCGGATCACGGCCGATCCGGCGCCGCCGGTGTTCACTCCGCCGGCGTCTCCGCATCCGGACGAGCCGCGCCTGCCGCGCTCCGTCGCGCCGCGTCACTGCGTCACCCGGCGCGGCCCGCCGCCCCGCCTTCTTCTCCAGCCGTCCGCCTGAGACGGCGCTCCTCACCTCGCTCCCGGCCGCGTACGGCCCCGGGCGCGTTGTCAATGATCTTTTCCGGCCGAGCATGCCCCCGCGCACGCCCCGATCTTCAGCCGGGCGACCGGTCACGCCGCGCTGTCCCGCATCGCCGGGGACGGCCCGCGGGGCTGCCTCGCATGCCCGGGAACGCCGCCCGCATGCCCGCCGGACGACCGAGAGAAGGCTTCCGCATGACCATCACGACCGTTAACCGCATGCTCCCGGCGGCGCTGGCCGCCCTCCTGGCCGCCGCGGCCTGTGCGGCGCCGTCCGGCAACACGGCGGCCGGCACCGCAGCCGGCACCGTGGCCGGCACCGTGGCCGGCACCGCCACCGCCGCCTCGCCGGCCGCGGCGCAGGCCGCCGCCACGGCCGCCGCCCCGCTGTCGATCAGCGACCCGTGGGTGAAGACGGCCCGCTCCGGCATGAGCGCCGCCTTCGCCACGCTCGTCAACACAACCGGCGAGGCGGTGACCGTCGTCGCGGCGAGCACTCCCGTCTCTCCGTCGGTGGAGCTGCACGAGGTCGTCGGAGACGGCGGCACCACGACCATGCGCCGCAAGCAGGGCGGGTTCGTGATCCCCGCCGGCGGCAGGCACGTGCTCCAGCCCGGCGGCGACCACATCATGCTCATGGACGTGCGCACGGCCGTCGAGCCCGGTGCCGAGGTGCCCTTCACGCTCACCCTGAAGGACGGCAGGACGGTGTCCTTCACCGCGGTGGCCAAGGACTTCGCCGGCGCCAACGAGTCCTACGCCCCTCATGAGTGAGCGCGGATACCCGGCGGGACGGCGGCTGACCCGGCGCGGCCTGCTCGCGGGAGGGGCCGTCGCCGCCGCGGCGGCGGCCTGCGCCCCGGCCTCCGCCGTACCTGATGCGGCAGGGCGCGCGTCGGCCGGGCCCGCGCCCCTCACCGGCGGTGACGCCGTCGAACCCTTTCACGGCGTCCATCAGGCGGGCGTCGCGACGTCTCCGCAGACCTTCGCGGTGTTCGCCGGGTTCGACCTGCGGCCGGGGACCGGGCGCGCGGCGCTCGCGCGCCTGATGCGGCTGCTCACCGACGACGCGCGGCGGCTGACCCAGGGCGAGCCCGCCCTCGCCGACACCGACGCCGAACTGGCGCTGCTGCCCGCGCGGCTCACCGTCACCTTCGGGTTCGGCGCCGGGCTGTTCGAGGCGGCGGGGGCCGGGCGTCTGGCGCCACGGCCGCTGCCGGCGTTCAAGGTCGACGCCCTCCAGCCCCGCTGGAGCGGCGGCGACCTGCTGGTCCAGGTGTGCGCGGACGACCGCGTCACGCTGGCGCACGCGCTGCGCGTGCTCGTCAGGGACGCCCGGTCCTTCGCGACCGTGCGCTGGACCCAGCACGGGTTCCGGCAGAGCCCGCAGGTGCGCGCGCCGGGGACGACCCAGCGCAACCTGATGGGCCAGCTCGACGGCACCGTCAACCCCCGCCCGGGGTCGGCGGACTTCGAGCGGGCCGTGTGGGTGCGCGACGGGTGGCTGCGCGGCGGCACCACGCTGGTGCTCCGCCGTATCCGGATGGACCTGGAGAAGTGGGACGCCGCGGACCGGGCGGCCAAGGAGTTCAGCGTCGGGCGGCGGCTGGACACCGGTGCGCCGCTGACCGGCCGGGCCGAGACCGACGAGCCCGACTTCGCCGCGCTCGGCCCGTCGGGCCTGCCGGTGGTCTCCGAGTACGCGCACATCCGCCGGGCCCGGGTGGCCGACCCCGGCATGCGCATCCTGCGCCGGGCCTACAACTACGAGGACGGCCTGAGCCCGGAGGGACGGCCGGACGCCGGCCTGCTGTTCGCGTCCTACCAGGCCGACGTGGCACGGCAGTTCGTCCCCATCCAGCAGCGGCTCGCGGAGGCGGACCTGCTGAACCAGTGGATCACCCCCATCGGGTCGGCCGTCTTCGCCGTACCGCCCGGGTGTTCCCCGGACGGCTGGATCGGGGAGACCCTCCTGTCCTGACGGCCGTACCTCCCGGCGGGCGCGGCCCGGATCCCGTGAGGGGTCCGGGCCGCGTGATCCGGAAGGGGCTCCCGATGGTGCGGGGCGGCTCAGCCGCGCGAACGACGCAGGGCGGTGATGCCCGCCCCGGCCCCGACCAGGCCGGCGACGAGGCCGAGGCCGCCGAGCACCAGGGCCGGGGTGGTGTTCCCGCCCTCGTGATCGTCGTCCTCGGTCGCCGCGGCCGCCACCGTGGGGGCGGCGGCAGGCGAGGCGGGGGCGGCGCCGTGCTGGTCGTCCTCCCCCTCCTCCGCGGCGACGAGCTTGAGCGTCGGCGCGGGGTGTTCGGCCTCGGACCCGTCGGCCTTCGGCGCGTCCGCCCACTTGACCACCTCACCGTTGGAGTAGGTCTGCGCCGTGGGGAACTCGAGCGCGTCCACGTTCTTCGGCAGCGGGCCGACCGACGCCTCGAACTCCTGGAACTGGCCGGACTCGATCTTCCCGCCGGACCAGGTGATCTTCAGCACCGACTCGGTGATCTTGTCGCCGTCGTCCGACACGACGGGCTTGGGCAGCTTGCCCCGGGTGAGCTTGACGTCCCAGCCGGGAACCGGGCGGACCGAGACGAACGGCAGCGGGTGATCGGTGGGGAACTCGACCTCCACCTTGGTGGTCGAGGCGTTGTCGCGCTCGTTGGGGACCCGGAAGGCGATCTTCGTCCAGGAGCCCTGCACGGCGGTGCCGGGGTTGACGGTGACGTGGGCGAGGGCGGGCACGGCGAGACCGATGGTGAGCGCGAGGGCACCGGCGGTGACGGTGGCCGCACGACGGACGTACGAGGTCATGGGGGTTCTCCAGTCGTCTGCGAGATTACGGAGGCGCGCGAGCGTGGCCCTATGGGCACAAGCAGGTCCCATGGGGATACGCGCCGCTCGCGCGTGAAGCTCAGAGGACGGGAAGAACCGGTGGCCCGCGGCGGACGACCGCGTGCCGCAGCACGCCCGCGGTGCGCGGGGCGCGCTCGGAGCGTGGCACCGCGCGCCGGCGAGGGCGTCCGGCGCCCGCGAGGTCCGCTGCCCGCAGCGCAAGCAGCGCACGCACCAGCGCGGCCACCGCCCGCAGGCAGCGGACCACCCCGGTGCCGATCGCGCGCAGCACGGACCACAGGGCCTCCTCGCCGCGCGACAGCCACCACCCGGTGAGCAGCGCCGCGGTGAGGTGGGCGGTGAGCATGCCGGTCTGCGCGCTCAGGCCGCCGTGCCAGGTGGGGTGCGACGCCGCGGCGGACCCCGTGACGTCGAGGAGACAGTGCAGGAACGCCTGGGCGCCGACCAGCAGGGCGACGATCGCCTGCGGCGACCGTTCCCGGCCCGCCGCGACGGCCGCGCCGGCCGTCACCGTGAGCACCCCCGTGAGGAGCGCGGCGGGCGTCGGCCCGCCTCCGCCGGCGAAGCGGTGCGCGCCGACGGCGAGGAGCACGCAGACGGCCGAGAAGGCGGCCGACCGCGCGAGCCTGAAGGAGAGCGTGGCGCGCATGACGCCGGGATTGTCTCACACCCCGGCGATCTCGGCTGATCCGTCCTTCGCCCACCATGGCGGCGCGCCGCGTCGGCATCGGCCGCGGAAGGACCGCTCTGCGCCGCGGGCCTGCCGCTGCCGCGCACGGCCTTCGCCGGGACGGGATCGTGCCGTCCCGGCGAAGGGCATGCGCCGACAGGTCAGACGCGGGTCCAGCGCTGGTTGGCCTGGCCGTTGCAGGTCCAGATGACGACCTTGGTGCCGTTGGCGGTGCCCGCGTTGGAGGCGTCCAGGCATTTGTTCGCGCCGACGGAGGTGATGGTGCCGTCGGAGTTGAGCCGCCACTGCTGGTTGCTCTGCCCGTTGCAGTCCCAGATGACCACGTTGGTGCCGTCCGCGGTGCCCCGGTTGTACACGTCCAGGCACTTGTTGCCGTAGACCCGCAGCTCACCCGAGGCGGTCGGCGTCCATCGCTGGTTCACCTGACCGTTGCAGTCCCAGATCTGCACCTGCGCGCCGTTGGCCTGCGAGACGCCGTTGACATCCAGGCACCGGCCCGACCCCACGCCCTTGATCGCACTCGTGGTGCCGGGAGTAGGCGATGGACTGGCGGACGGAGTGGTGCCGCTCCCTGTGACGGTGAGAAGGACCGCTTCGCGCGCGGGCACGGTCATGGTGTAGCTACCGTCGAACGTCCCGGCGTCGGTCCCCGTCCACAGGTTCCGTACGGCTGCCGGCCCGGTGAGGCCGAGGTCGGACCAGCGAGCGGTGATGGCGGCGGGCGAGGTGGTCCGGTTGAGCAGGAGCACCGCGCGCCGGCCGGTCCCCGACAACACCTTGGCGTACACCTGGCGGCCGCTCACGTCCTCGGCCACCTTCACCCCCTGCCGCCCGAGGGGGTCCTGGTCGACCGCCAGCACCTCCCGATTGGTCAGGATCGCCCTGGTCTCTGCGCTCATCGTGGCGAGGTTGTTGCCGGCCAGCAGCGGCGCCCCCGAGATCGCCCACAGGCCCATGTGCGTACGGTTCTGCGCGGCCGAGAAACCGTTCATCCCGACGACGAGCATGTCAGGGTCGTTGTAGTGCCCCGGGCTCTGGGCGGCGGGATGCTGGGCGGAGTCGAAGTTGGCCAGCACCCGGTCCATCGACGCGGCCTGTCCCCAGTAGATGATGTCGCCGCTGGTCCGCCACATGGTGGACATGCTCGGCGCCCAGTCCCAGGGGCTCTGGACGCCCCAGTTGCACACCGACAGCACCATCGGCCGCCCGGTCTGTGCCGTGGCCCGGCCTATCGCGTCGCTGATCGCCTGGTAGGCGGTGCGGGGATTGAGACCCTCGGCACTCCCTCCGCACCAGTCGACCTTCACGAAGTCGAAGCCCCATCGGGAGAACTGCAGGAAGTCCTGGTCGTAGTGGCCCTCGCTGCCGGTGTTCGGCGCGGCCGGACGGCCGGTCGGGTAGTAGTAGCCGCATCCGTTCCGACCGGCGTCTGTGTAGATGCCCGCCTTCAGACCCTTGCTGTGGATATAGTCCGCGATCGCCTTCATCCCGCCCGGCCACTCCGCCGTGTCGACCGTGATGTTGCCGGACGCGTCACGCGTTCCCTGCCACCAGCCCTCGTCGATGTTGACGTACTCGTAGCCGGCGTCCTTCATTCCCGAGGACACCATCGCGTCCGCCTGGGCTTTGATCACGTTGTAGTTGATCTGGGCCGCGAAGGTGTTCCACGACGCCCAGCCCATCGGCGGAGTCGTCACCGCCGCCACGGCCGCGGCGGCGGCCGTTCTCGTCGTGGCGGCCGCGGCGCCGTCCGCGACCGCCCACCCCGCCGGCACCATCGTCATGATCGCGAGGTGTACGGCGGCGACCAGCCGCCGAACGCGGGAAGAACGGCCACCCACGGTGTGCCCGGGGGACCGTCGCCGGGCAGGCCTGCATAGTCGCATTCGTTTCTCCTTCTGGTAGAGCCCTCGATAGGTGCGGGCACGGCGGATCTCCGGAGAAGGAAGCCGTCGGATCCCGCGTCCAGGTCCCAGCCGACATGCCGAGACGGCAAGGAGGGAGCCGGAGATATCCGCGAGATCCACCGCGTGGCGAACCGCCGGACGTGACGCGACCGACGTCACCGCGAGCCCCTGCCGTTCACCACCGACCCCGGCAGGAAGAAGCCGAACGCGAAACTCAGTGTCGAAACGGCCGTGAGATGTGTCAAGGCCGTTGGGCGAATCGGTTCGAGCAGGCTTTCCCCATCACGCGGCCCCAGGTGTCCCGCGAACCGCGGCCTCACCGCGTCCGCTCGGCCGGTGAAACTTTCAGCGCGGTCCGCCGCCGAGGAGGAGCGCGAGCGTCCCGATGGACGGAATCCGGGTGGAGCCCCGACCCGGGTTCTTGACAGTGCTCGCGGCGTCGTATTTGCTCCGCCCACCACCGCCCTCGGATGACTCCCGGAAGGAGAACATCTCCGCCGTTCGATTGTTAGCGTTAACAACCCCCGCTGACAACACCGTGTAGAACCATCTGAAGGAAGACCTGAACGTTCCGCGACCGCGCCGTCTCGCGTCCGACCCCCGCGAGACAGCGCGGTCGCAGCGGCATCTCCCCCACGCGGCTCACACCCCACGGAAGGAAAGAGAACATGTCGGCACGTCCACGCTGACACGCTCCGCTGGTTTTCGCATCGATCTTCCGGCCGATGCGAGAAGCCACACCGTGCCGGCGTCGGCCCCGGTAGGGGGCCGTTGAACCTTTCAGCCGGACGCCGAGGTGGCGGCCGATCCTCCCGCGGGGGCTCCCCCGAGGACGACCCTTCGGTCATACTCGCTATCGATCAACGGTGCCGAGCCGAGGACGCCGACGATGACACCTCCCCAGCGCCACCGCGGCGTGGTCGTCCCCGCCGTCGCCGCGACGGCGTTCGCCGTACTGGCGCTCGCCCTGTGGTTCGGCGGCGGCAGACCGCAACCGGCGATCCAGGGACTGCCCTCCCCCGGCGCCCTGACCACCTGGGGCCTGCCGGTCGTGCGCCTCGTCCACGACGTCTGCGCCGCCGCCACGGTCGGAGTCCTGCTGGCGGCCGTCGTGCTGGCCCCCCCGAGCGGCCGGGTCGTCGTACGGGCGGCCGGGGCCTGGGCGCTCGGCTGGGCGGCGAGCGCGGCGGTCACCGAGGTCCTGACGCTGTCGGACTTCCTCGGGCTGCCCCCGGGAGACGCGCTGCGCTCCGGCGCGCTGCCCGCTTTTCTCTTCCACATCCCGCAGGGGCAGGCGTTCCTGACGGTGACGCTGGCGGCCCTGGCGATCGCCGCCGGATCGCTCCTGCCGCACGGGCCGCAGGAGCAGCACGGGCCGCTCCTGCGGCCCGTGCTGCTCGCGGTGGCGCTCCTCGCGGTGCTGCCCCCGGCGTACGTGGGCCATTCGGCCTCGGCCGCCGACCACAACCTCGCCGTCCTCAGCCTGATGGCGCACGTCGCGGCCGTCGCGCTGTGGACCGGCGGCCTTTACGCCCTCGTGGCGCACCTGCGCGGCGCCCCCGGGCTCACCGTCGCCGTGCGCCGCTTCAGCACGCTCGCGCTGGGCTGCTTCGCCGCGGTCGGGGCGTCCGGCGCCCTCAACGCCTGGGTGAGGCTCGGCTCGGTGCCTCTGCTCTGGCAGTCGAGGTACGGCCAGCTCGTGCTGGCCAAGATCGCCGCACTGGCCGTGCTCGGCTGGTTCGGGTGGCGGCACCGGCGCAGGACCATCGGGGCGATGGAGTCCGGCGGGGCCCGCACGCCGTTCCTCCGCCTCGCCTGCGGCGAGATCGCGGTGATGGCCGGCACGCTGGGCCTGGCCGTGGCGCTGGGACGCACGCCCCCGCCGCCCACGGAGACGGCCGTGCACCAGCACGACGCGCTGGGATACGCCCTGCCTCCCCTCACCCCGGGCGCGCTCGTCACCGAGGTGCGGCCCGATCCGATCGCGCTGCTCCTGCTGGCCGCCGCCGCGGCCGCGTACCTGTCCGGCGTGCGGCGGTTGTCGCGCGCTCCGGGGGACGGCGAGGGGTGGCCGGCCGGGCGGACCGCCTCCTGGCTGGCCGGTCTGGCCGTGCTCGCCTACGCCACCTCGGGAGGCGTGGCGGCGTACGCGCCCGCACTGTTCTCGGCGCACGCGGTGCAATACGCGCTGCTCGGCGCCGTGGGCCCCGTCCTGCTCGTCTACGGCGCGCCGCTGACGCTGTGGCGGCGGGCCCGTCCGGATGCGGATCCCGGCGGCGGTCCGGCCGGCCGGGCGCTGTCCCATCCGGTGACCGCGCTGGCCCTGTACGCGCTGCCGTATCCGGTGCTGTACCTGACCGGTCTGTTCGGATACGCCCAGCCGAGCCTCGCCCTGCGGCTGGCCGCGCAGGCGGTGGTGACGGTCACCGCGGTGCTGTTCCTCGCGGTGGCCGCCGGCGTGGACCCGCTCCCGCGCGCGATCCGGCCGCAGGTCCGCGCCTGGATGCTCGCCGGGGCGATCGCCGTACGCGCGTGGACGGGCCTGGTGGTGCTGGCGGGGCCGCCGCAGGCGCCGGAGTGGTACGCGGCGCTCGGGCTGCCGTGGGCGCCGGACCGGGCGGCCGACCAGCGGCTGGGGACGCTGCTCGGCACCGGCGTGACCGTCGGCGTCCTCGCGGGCCTGCTCGCGCTGCTGCTCGCCCGCTGGCGCGCGGCGCGGCGCAGGACCGCCGCGGCCGCCCGCCCCGGGAGATCCGTGGGCGCCCGATAGAAGAATCGACGGGCGCCCGGCACGGCAGGGGGCTCAGCGGCAGGGATCAGCGGCGGCCGCGGGGGGCGCCGTCACGGTCCCTGCGCACGATCGGCTTCTTACCCTTGATCGTGGTGCGGCGCAGCGCCGCGACCACCTCGTCCACGGCGCCGTCCGGGATCTCGACCAGGGTGAACCGGTCGGCGATCTCGATCGCCCCGATCTCGCGCCCGCTGACCCGGGTCTCCCCGGTGATCGCGCCGACGATGTCCTGGGGACGCACGCCCGCGCTGCGGCCCGCGCCGACGAAGACGCGGCTCATCGCGCCGCCTCCGCGCCGCCCGCGCCGGTCGTCGCGGCCGAACCTGTCGTCGCGCGGCCCGCGCTCGGGCCGCTGCGGGCGCGGCGTGACCTCGGGGATCTCCTCCTCGTCGGCGGCGGCGCCGGTGGACTCGTGGGCGAGCTTGACCGCCGCGAGCGCGATGTCGACCAGGTCGAACTCGTCGGCGAGCGTCTCGACCACCACCCGGAAGCGGTCGAGGTCGCCGTCCTCCATCAGGCTCTCCTGCAGGGCGGCCCTGGTCAGCTCCAGCCGCCGGGCGCGCAGGTCCGCGACCGTCGGCACCTTCTCGACCGCGATCCTGCTGCGGGTGACGCGCTCGATGGTCTTGAGCATGCGGTGCTCGCGCGGCTCGGCGAGCGTGATCGCGACGCCCTCGCGCCCGGCCCGGCCCACCCGGCCGATGCGGTGCACGTACGACTCGGGCGCGGACGGCACGTCGTAGTTGATGACGTGGGTGAGCTGCTCGATGTCGAGGCCGCGGGCGGCCACGTCGGTCGCGACGAGCAGGTCGGCGGTCCCGCTGCGCAGCCGGCCCATGACCCGGTCGCGCTGCTCCTGGCCCATGCCTCCGTGCAGGGCCTCGGCGCGGTAGCCACGGCCGTTCATGGTCTCGGTGAGGCTGTCGACCTCCTCACGGGTGCGGCAGAAGACGATCGCCGCGGTGGGGGCCTCCACGTCGAGCACCCGGCCCAGCGCGGCCGGCTTGTACGCCCGCGACACGATGTAGGCGCTCTGCCGGATGAGCGGGGCCTCGCCGGCGGCGGGCGCCTCCCGCTCGATCCTGATCCGCACCGGCTCGCGCAGGTGGCGGCGGGCGATCCCGTCGATGCGCGGCGGCATGGTCGCGGAGAACAGCACGGTCTGCCGGTCCTCCGGGGTGTCCTGGAGGATCGCCTCGATGTCGTCGGCGAAGCCCATGTCGAGCATCTCGTCGGCCTCGTCGAGGACGACCATGCGCAGGCCCTTGAGCGGCAGGGTGCCCCTGCCGATGTGGTCGAGGGCACGGCCCGGGGTGGCGACGACGACGTCCACGCCGCGCTCCAGCGCCCGCAGCTGCCGCCCGATCGGCTGGCCGCCGTAGATGGGCAGCACCCGCGTGCCGAGGTCGCGGCCGTAGCGGTGCATGGCCTCCGACACCTGCACGGCCAGCTCGCGGGTGGGCACGAGCACCAGCCCCGCGGGCTCGCCGCCGCCGGCCTCCATGGCCGCCGGGTGGAGGCCGCCGTGCAGCCGCTGGAGCATGGGCAGGGCGAACGCGGCCGTCTTGCCCGTGCCGGTCGCGGCCTGCCCGAGGAGGTCGCGGCCCTCCAGCAACGGCGGGATGGCCTCCCGTTGGATCGGTGTGGGCTCCTCGTAGCCAAGACCGGACAGGGCCTTGAGGAGCTCGGGGCCCAGCGCCAGATCGGCGAATCCGGGTCCTTCGTCAATCTCGTTCACGACCATGTCCTGCTCCTGGTCCTGCTCCTGGTCCCGGCCTATGGCGGGGCGAATGTGCACGGGACGACCCTATGGTCTTTCCGCCCTTACCCCGAACGCCGCCCCCGGCACGCGGCCCGGCGTCGCTGTGGGTTCCACGGCGTTCCGGGCCGCGGGCCGCCGTCCGCGTGCGGGCGATCAGCCCAGGTCACGGGCCCTGCGCAGCAGCGTGGCCAGCTCGGATACGGCGGGGTCCTCGGTCCGCGCCGCCAGGCGGTCGGCCTGGTCGATCAGCTCGGCGAGGCTCCACGTGCCGCCCTTCCCGGACCACCGGCCGCGCAGGTGCTCGGCGAAATCGGCGGCCACGGCGTCGACCTGAAGGCGGACGGAGGCACTCCCCCACAGGGCCGGGGCCAGCGCGAACACGTCGACGCTCCGGTCCGCCTCGGACGGCCGCCGGGTGTCGGGGTCCAGCCAGCGCACCGTGGCGGTGGCGAGCCGGCCGTCCGCGTCCGGGCGCAGGCGCACACGGTAGAGCGCGGTGACCGAGTGGCCGGGACCGATCTCTCCGCCGTCCTTGCTGTCGTCGCGGAAGTCCTCCGAGGTCAGCGCACGGTCTTCGTATCCGAGGAGCGCGTACGACTCGACCGCCGACGGGTTGAAGGAGACCTGCGCCTTGGCGTCTCGGGCGCGCACCTCCAGCGTGGTGGTGAGCCGTTCGGTGAAGGCCTTCCGCACCTCGTCCTCGGTGGAGACGTACACGGCCGCGCCGTCGCCCCTGTCGGCGAGCTGCTCCATGAGCTGGTCGCCGTACTCGCGGCCGACGCCCACGCACAGCAGGGTGATCTTCTTGCCGGCGTGCTCGCTCACCCGGTCGAGGATCGCCTGCCAGGTGGTCTCGCCGGTGTTGGCCAGGCCGTCGGAGAGCAGGATGACGCGGTTGGTGGCGTCCTGCCGGAACGCGCCGGCCGCCAGGCGGTAGCCGGTGTCGAGGCCGTCGGACAGATTGGTCGATCCGCCGGCGCCCAGCATGTCGATCGCCTCATGCAGCTCGGCCCGGTAGGTGACCGCGGTCATCTCCGCGACCACCTGGGCCTCCTCGCGGAACGACACGATGGAGACCTGGTCGCCGGGCACGAGCTGGTCGACGAGCGTGTGCAGCGCCCGGCGCACGAGGTCGAGCCGGCCGGCCTCGGCCATGGACCCGGAGACGTCGACCACGAAGGTCAGGCTGACGGGCCGCCGCACGGACGCGTCCGGCTCGCGGGTCTGCAGGCCGACCCGGAGCAGCGCCGTCCCCTTCTCGGGCATCCTGGCCCCGTCGAGGTGGACGGCGAAGCCGTCGCCCTCCGGCTCCGCGTAGTCCTGGCGGAAGGCGTTGACGAACTCCTCGGTACGCACCTGTCCCGGCTCCGGCCGGCGACCCTCCTGTATGGCACGGCGGGCGTAGCCGTAGGAGGCCGTGTCGACGTCGAGGGCGAAGGTCGACGGCTCCTCCGCACTGTGTTCCTCCGCGCGCTCCTCCGCACTGTTCGGCGCCGGCTCCTGGTCGAGTGAGCGCGCCTCACCGCCCGGGTATTCGTGCCGGGCGGAGTCCGGGAGGTTCTGCGGGGCGGCCGGTGCTCTGGCCCCGGCGTCCGGGGCGCTCACCCCGGCGGAACAGGCGGTGGCGAACAACAGGGCGATCACGGTCAGGGCCGCGAGGATCGGGCTGGACTTCTTCATGGGCGCCTCCAAGGTCTGTCCACCCTCTGGGACGGACCCCGGACGGCCGTGGGCCGCCTCGGTCATCCAAGTGAGGACGAACCGTTCCCGGCTCGTGATCATCGACGTCCGGCCCGTCACGGCGGTCCCAAGGGTCACACTGTCGGCATGGCCGCGCGAGGACATACCGTGTGATCGTGGATCTTCGGGAGCTGAGACGGGCCAGGTTCGCGGTGTCGGTCACCTTCGCCCTGCACGGCGCGGTGACCGGCGGCTTCGCCTCCCGCATCCCCTGGATCCAGGACCACGTCGGGGCCGGGCCCGGCCAGCTCGGGCTCGCCCTGCTCGCGCCCGCGGTCGGCTCCATCCTCGCGATGCCGACCGCGGGACGCCTCACGCACCGGTTCGGCGGGCGGGCCGTCACCCGCGTCTCGATCGGCCTGTGGTGCCTGATCCTCGTCCTGCCGCCGCTGGCGCCGAACCTGCCCCTGCTGTGCGCGGCGCTCATGCTGTACGGCGCGGTGGCCGGCATCGGCGACGTCGCGATGAACGCCCAGGGGGTGGTGGTCGAGCAGCGGCTCGGCCGTTCGATCATGTCCGGGCTGCACGGCATGTGGAGCGTGGGGACGCTCGCGGGCGGCGCGGTGGGCACGCTGGCCGCGAGCGCGGGCCTCGACGCCCGGCTCCATCTGGGCGGGACGGCGGTCGTGCTGTTCCTCGTGGCCCTGGCCGTGGGCCCGCTGCTGCTCGACGTGCGGGCGGGCGCGGACGAGCCGGCCCCGCCCCACTTCGTGCTCCCGCCGCGTGGAGTGCTGCTCATCGGCCTGGTGGGCTTCTGCTCGGTGTTCGGCGAGGCCGCCGCCCAGGACTGGTGCGCGGTCTACCTCCGGCAGGTCGCGGGCGCGTCCCAGGCGGTGGGCGCCGCGGCGTACACGGCCTTCGCCTGCATGATGGCCGCGGGCCGGTTGTGCGGCGACGCGGTGGTGCGGCGGCTGGGGCCGGTCGCGACCGTGCGCGGCGGCGCGGCGCTGGCGGCGCTCGGCGGGCTGCTCGTCGTGGTCTCCCGGACCCCGGTGCCGGCGACCGCCGGGTTCATGCTGATCGGCGTGGGGATCGCGGTGGTCATCCCGCTGGTGTTCGCGGCGGCGGGCAACGCCGGGCCCTCGCCGAGCGAGGGCGTCGCGGGCGCGGCCACGGTGAGCTACGCGTCGGGGTTCGTGGCGCCGAGCGCCATCGGAGGGATCGCCACGCTGGCCGGGCTGCCCGCCTCGTTCGTTGTCGTCACCGTGCTGCTGCTGGCGGTCCTGCTGGGCGCGGGCAGGCTCGCGCCCTCCGCCGGGGCGGCCCGTCAGGAGACGCGGCCGACGCCGCACAGGAAGTAGTTCTTCACCGCCAGCAGGCGCGGGTCGAACGCCTCGTGCTCGGGCCGCCACTGGTGCAGGTTGACCACGCCGGGCTCGACCAGGTCGAGCCCCTCGAAGAACGGCGTGATCTCGTCCGACTGCCGGGCCACGAACTGCGCGGACGCGCCCTGGTAGACCTGCTCGACGGCGGGCGCCCGCTCGGGGCGCTCGTCCACCGCGACGTGCGAGACGGCCACGTAGCTGCCGGGCGCGAGCGCCTCGCGGATCTCCTTGATCAGGCGGCGGGGCTCGTCGGAGTCGGGCAGGAAGTGGACGATCGCGAGCAGCAGCACGGCGACCGGCCGGTCGAGGTCCAGGTGGCTCCGCACCTCCGGATGAGCGAGGATCTCCTCCGGCCGCCGCAGGTCGCCCTCCAATACCCGCACCTGCGGGCTGTCCTGGAGCAGCGCGCGGGCGTGCGCGAGCACCTGCGGATCGTTGTCGACGTACACCGTCCTCGCGCCGGGCGCGTGCTCGGCCGCCACCTGGTGGACGTTGCGCTGGGTGGGCAGGCCGGCGCCGATGTCGAGGAACTGCCGGATGCCCTGGCCGGCGAGGAACCGCACGGCACGGACGAGGAACTCCCGGTTCTCCCTGATCCCCAGGGGGATCTCCGGCACGTGCCGCAGCACCTGCTCGGCCGCCGCCCGGTCGGCGGGGAAGTTGTCCTTGCCCCCGAGGAAGTAGTCGTACATCCGCGCCGCGTTGGGCACGTTCGGGTCGAAGCCGGGCCCCATCGCCGCCGGATCCATGACGCCTCCCCTGATCATCGCCGACGTGGGCGATCTTAGCCCGTAGCGCGCGAAGCATCGCATCCATAGAGGAACGCGACATTTCCCGGAGATCGCCGCTGAACGATGTCATGATCGTTCCATGACTCCCCCGCGCCGAGTGCTGGGCGCATACCTCGCCGACGGCGTCACCCGGGCCAACATGTGGGCCCTGCTGGCGCTGGCGACCGTCGGCACGGCGGTGATCTCCTTCCTGCCGTCGGCCCAGCCGCACATCCTCACCACGATCCTGGGGCTGCCCGAGTCACGGCAGGGCACCGTCGTCGGCCTGCTCAACACGGCGGCCGAACTCGCCATGATCGCGAGCCTCGCGTGGTATGGCGCGCTGGCCGACCGGTTCGGGCGCAGGGTGATCGTGATCTCCGGCCTGGTGCTGTGCGCCGCCGGCACCGCGCTGTTCCCGTTCGCGGCCAACACCGCCGTGCTGGCGGTGCTGCGGGTGGTGTTCGGCCTGGGCGTCGCGGCGATCAACGCGATGCTGTCGACGATCGCGATCGACTACGTGCGCAGCAGGTCGCGCGGGGCGTCCTACGGGCTCGTCGGCTTCTTCGGCGGCCTCGGCGCGCTGGTCGCGGTGCTGGTCCTGGTGCGGCTGCCGCAGACGCTGGAGGCGGGCGGGATGGAGCCGGTGCAGGCGGCCCGCACGGCGTTCCTGCTGATCGCCGCGGGCATCCTGGTCACGGCGGGCCTGCTGTGGCTGACGCTGTCGCCGGCGCGGCCGGTCGCCGCCGAGCGCGTGCCGCTGGTCCGGCTGGTGCGCGAGGGCGTGGCGCTCGTCCGCGACCCGGGAGTGGCACTCTCGTACGCGGCGTCGTTCGTGGCGCGGGCCGACCTCGCCATCGTGGTCGCCTTCATGTCTTTGTGGATCAAGAACTACGGGACCGAGCACGGAGGCCTGTCCGGTGCGGAGGCGCTGGCCAAGGCGGGCGCCGTGGTGGGCATCTCGCAGATGGTCGCGTTGCTGTGCGCGCCGGTGTTCGGCCGGCTGGGCGACCGGATGCGGCGCCAGGACCTGGTCGTCCTGGCGCAGGTCGTCGCCGCCCTCGCCTACCTGTCGACGCTGCTCGTCTCCGATCCCCTCGGCCCGGGCATGATGCTGGTCGCCGTGCTGATCGGCGTGGGCGAGATCGCCGCCATCACCACGGCGGGCCCGCTGCTCGCCCAGCAGGCGCCCGCGGCCGTGCGGGGCTCGGCGTTCGGCGTCCACACGCTCTGCGGCGCGGCCGGGGTGATGATCATCTCGGCGCTCGGCGGGGCGCTGTTCGACGCGTGGCGCCCCGCCGGGCCGTTCGTCGTGGCCGGCGTCTTCAGCCTGGCGGTCGCGTGCTTCGGCCTGGCCGTACGGCGGCGGGTGACGGCCAGGGCCGAGGCCGACGTCGCCGGTGAGGCCGTCCCGGCGGCCTGACACCGGCCCGATCCGCCGCGAGGGTCCCCGCCGGAAGAGTCGCGGAGCGTGCTCTGCGGGACAGGTGGCGGCCCAGGGACTGGGCCGGGCGCTCGACGGCCCGGTAGGTCAGCGCGGAGCAGGCGATCACCACCGCGAGCAGCAGGACGGCCATGGCCAGGCGTTCGGCGAGGGAGAATCGGCCCGGGTCCATCGTCAGCCGCCGGAGCACCTGCACGGCGAGGGGATGCAGCAGGTAGACCGAGTAGCTGATCAGGCCGAGCCACACGAGGGCGCGGGGCATCGGCCGGTGCCGCAGAAGACGGGCGGCCAGGAAGGTGGCCCATGCCGCGGCGACGGCCGTGGACCACCCGCGGGTGAACGCCAGCGCCTGGTCGCCGGGCATGCCCCAGCCGGGGCCGAAGGCCCACGCGGCGGCGATGGACGCGACCGGCACGCAGGCAAGCGCCCACCCGCTCTTCTTCCAGCGCAGTTGTCCCTGGTCGAGCCGGTAGAGCACGGTGCCGGCGAACATCGTCGCGAGGATGGCGAGGCTCTGCCACGCCCCGATCCGGCTGTTGGCGCCGAGCAGCACGAGAGCCAGCACGGCCGCGGCGGCGGCGCCGCACGCGCGCACCCGCCCGCGACACGCCAGCGACGCGGCCGCCGCGAGCAACACGACCGCCGTGATCACCACGACCTGGGCGGCGCCGGCCCCACGCGACAGCGCGCCCGCGGGAATCAGCCCGCCCACGGTGAGAGCCGCCACGGCGAAGGCGAGCATGCCGGTGGCGCTGGCGCGGTGCACACCTGCCACGAACATCGCCGTCACGAGCAGGTAGAAGACCATCTCGTACGACAGCGTCCAGAACACGTTGACGACGCTGACCACCTGAAGGAAGTCCTGCAGCATCGTCAGGTGTGCCAGGGCCGAGATGCCTGGATTGTCGGCCAGCTGATCCGGCAGCGTCGAGTACACGCCCTCGGCGCCGAACACGGTCCCGGCCACCGCGGCGACGAGCCACAGGGGATACAGGCGGAAGACCCGGTTGATCCAGAACCCGCCGACGCTGCCGCGCCGTTCCAGGGAGACCGGCACCACGTAGCCGCTGACGAGGAAGAACATGAGCACGCCGTACTGGCCGAAGTTGAACCACGGGCCGGCGCCCGCTCGTACCTCGGGAAACAGCGCGTCCAGGGAGTGCTCGAACACCACGACAAGCGCGGCCATGCCGCGCAACGCGTCCAGCCATCCCTGACGCGGCGCCGGGGACGGCGGCTGCGGCCGCGCGGGTAAGGCCTCCTCCCTGACGCCGCTCCGGTTCGTTTCCACAACGTCGACGGACATCCGGTCAGGGTAGGAGGTCAGTCTGGGAAAATCGTGAGCGCTCCCTGAACCTGCTGCGGTCAGAGGGCGCACACGTGCCTCCCTGTCCCCCCAGTTCACTGCCGAGCCGATCAAGCTCTTGTACGGTGCCACGTCCCGGCGGTTGTAGATCTACGAGTCCTCCGTGGCGGTGCCGCCGCCCCGTGCCGGAGCAGCCGAACTCGGGCGAGGTCTCGTCGAGCGTGCCGACCGACCCGGTCTGCCCGTAGCGCAGGCCGTAGCCGAGGGGGAGGAGCGGGTGACAACCGGTGTGCCCCTGCCTGCGACCTTGCCGATGCCGTTCCAACCGGAGACGACGACGCCGTCGAAGCCCGTCTTCTGCTTGAGCACAGTCGGGCAGCGGCTCTCCGGGGCCGGGCGGGGTCAGAGCGGGATGTTGTTGTGCGCTCCCCGCGTGGCCGGCGCCGCGGCGAGGGCCTCGGCGAGCCGCCGCCGGGTCGTCCGCGGGTCGATCACCTCGTCCACGACCCGGAGGTCGAGCGCCCGGCGGACGCCGCCGGACAGCTCCTCGTGTTCCCGCACCAGCTCGGCACGCAACCGCTCCCTGTCCTCCGCGGAGGCGGCCGCGGCGAGGCGCCGGCGGTGCAGGATCCCCACCGCCGCCTCGGCCCCCATGACCGCCACCTCCGCGCCCGGCCAGGCGAAGACGGCGGTCGCCCCGAGCGAGCGGGAGTTCATGGCGATGTAGGCGCCGCCGTAGGACTTGCGGACGACCACCGTCACCCGGGGCACGGTCGCCTCCGCGAAGGCGTGCAGCAGCTTCGCCCCCCGGCGGACCACGCCGCCCCACTCCTGGCCGACTCCCGGGAGGTAGCCGGGGACGTCCGCCAGCACGACCAGTGGAACGCCGTGGGCATCACACATCCGGACGAACCGGGCGGCCTTCTCCGCCGACAGGGCGTCGAGGCAGCCGCCCTTGCGGAGCGGGTTGTTCGCCACGACGCCGACCGTGTGCCCGGCGAGGCGGCCGAGCCCGACGACGATGTTCGGCGCCCAGCGGGCCTGGATCTCCACGAACGCCGCCCCGTCCTCACCGTCGTCGAGCAGCGCGCGGATCACCGGACGGATGTCGTACGCGCGGCGGGCCGACTCGGGCAGCAGCGCGGCCGGGTCGCGGTCGTCGGCCAGGCCGTCCAGGGCGTACCCGCCGATGTCGGCCAGCAGGCCGGTGAGAGTGCGGGTGCGCCGGTAGGCGTCGTCCTCGTCCCCGGCGACCACGTGCACCACGCCGGATCGGCGGCCGTGCGCGTCGGCGCCGCCGAGCCCCTCCATGTCGATCTCCTCGCCCGTCACGCTGCGGACCACGTCGGGGCCGGTGACGAACACCCGGCCCAGGTCGGACATGACGATCAGGTCGGTGAGAGCCGGTCCGTACGCCGCCGCGCCCGCCGCCGGGCCCACGATGACGGAGATCTGCGGCACCCGGCCCGAGGCGCGGATGTTCGCCTCGAAGACCAGGCCGGCGCCGTGCATCGACTCCACGCCGTCGGCGAGACGGGCCCCGCCGCAGTGCCACACGCCGATCACCGGCACCCGGCGTCGCAGCGCCTCGTCCACCGCGGCGACGATGTGCCGGGCCCCGGCCAGCCCCAGCGCCCCGCCCATGACCGTCGCGTCGGTGCAGAAGGCGACCACCGGGGAGCCGTGGACGCGCCCGGTGACCGCGAGCACGCCGCTCGCGTCCTCCGCGTGCAGCGGCGTGATCGAGTCCGCGTCGAGCAGGCGGCCGAGCCGGGCCACGGGCTTGCGGACGTCGCGGCTCTCCTGCACAGCCACCGCCTCGGCAACGGTCATGGATCTACCCCCATCGATGTGCGTGCGCTCGCGTTTCTCCGGAAACGGTAGGCGGACCGCGCCACCGGGGTCCAATTACGATTTCCGATGGAAATACACAAAGAAATCCTTATGAATTGTCCGATATGCCGTGATAGGCGTCACAGTTGACTATTGCACGAAATTCATGCAAATGTCGATTAGGTTGGCCGGGCCGGAGCCACGGGCTCCGGAACGAGAAGCGCGGGCACGGCGAAACCGCGCCGCCGCTGCTCACGCACGTTCTCCGGAAAGGCCTCCCTGCGGGCGGACCGGGCTGTTTCCTTTTCCGTTTCGGCCGTGGAATGGGACAGCCCAGGCCGTACCGCCGTCCACGGGGAGGGAAAGCGGCGAATGCGGCCGGACCGGTCGCGCGTTCGCGCGGGCGAGAAGGCGCGAGGTCTGAAGCAGCAAAAACCACGACAAGCACGACGAGAAGCACGGGCACGACGCGAGGGGACGGATGTTCACCATGGACGAGGCGGTCGGCTACGGCGAGAACGCGGTCGCGGTGGTCGGGCTCGCCTGCCGGTTGCCGGGAGCGCCGCACCCGCGGGACCTGTGGGACCTGCTGCGCGCCGGGCGCGACGCGGTCGGCCCGCCTTCGGAGAGCCGCCTGGCGGGCGAGCCCCGGCTCGCCGGCCTGCGGGGCGGTTTCCTGGATCGGGTCGACGAGTTCGACGCGGGGTTCTTCGGCGTCTCGCCGAAGGAGGCGGCGGCGATGGACCCCCAGCAGCGGCTGACGCTGGAGCTCGCCTGGGAGGCGCTGGAGGACGCCGGCATCCGGCCCGGCGACCTCGGGGGCACGCCGGCGAGCGTGGTCATCGGGGCGATGTCCGCCGACTACGCCACGCTCGTCTACCGGCAAGGAGAGGCGGCCATCACCCGCCACACGCTCGCCGGGCTCACCCGCGGCATCCTGGCCAACCGCGTCTCGTACGCGCTGGACCTGCGCGGGCCGAGCCTCACCGTCGACACCGCGCAGTCGTCCGCGCTGGTGGCGGTGCATCTGGCCTGCGAGAGCCTGCGCTCGGGCGAGGCGGCCGTCGCCCTCGCGGGCGGGGTGAACCTCAACCTCGTCCCGGAGAGCACGGCGACGGCCGAGCGGTTCGGCGGCCTGTCCCCCGACGGGCGGTGCTTCACCTTCGACGCCCGGGCCAACGGCTACGCGCGCGGAGAGGGCGGCGGGATCGTCGTGCTGAAGCCGCTGCGGCAGGCGCTGGCCGACGAGGACCACGTCTACGCGGTCATCCTGGGCAGCGCGGTCAACAACGACGGCGCGACCCCCGGCCTCACCGTCCCCGACGCCGCCGCCCAGGAGCGGGTCGTACGGCTGGCCATGGAAAGGGCCGGCGTCGATCCTGCTGCCGTACAGGTCGTCGAGCTGCACGGCACCGGCACCACGGTCGGCGACCCGATCGAGGCGGCGGCCCTCGGCGCCGCGCTCGGCGCGTCCCGGCCCGCGACGCGGCCGCTCCTGGTCGGGTCGGCGAAGACGAACGTCGGCCACCTGGAGGGAGCGGCCGGCATCGTCGGGCTGCTCAAGGCCGTGCTCAGCATCCACCACCGGGAGGTTCCGGCCAGCCTGAACTACGAGACGCCGAACCCCGGCATCGACCTCGACGCACTCAACCTGCGGGTCGCCACCGAACTCTCCCCCTGGCCGAGCCCGGACGCGCCGCTGATCGCCGGGGTCAGCTCGTTCGGCGTGGGCGGAGCGAACTGCCACGTCGTCCTCGCCGAGCCGCCGCCGGGAGCCGCGGCCCCCGGGCCGGGAGCGCCGCGCCGTACGACGCGGCGGACGGCTCGGGAAGAGGTCACTATCGGTGCCGGGCCGGTCCGGGAGGGCGAGGACGCCGGCCCCGGCGGGAGCGGCCCGGGCGTCGTCCCTCTCGTTCTGTCGGCTCGCGACCCGGCCGCGCTGCGCGAGCAGGCCGCCCGGCTGAGCGGCTCGGCCGCCCTCGACGCGGACCCGTCCGACGTCGCGCTGTCGCTGGCCACCGGCCGCACCGCGTTCGAACACCGGGCGGTCGTGGTGGGCACGGACCACGAGGACCTGCGGAAACGGCTGCGCGCGTTCGGCGCGGGCGACCTGGCGTCCGGAGCGGTGCAGGGCAGGGCGCGCGACCTCGGCGGCACCGTGCTCGTCTTCCCCGGCCAGGGCAGCCAGTGGACAGGCATGAGCAGGGACCTGGCGGACGCCTCTCCCGTCTTCGCCCGGCACCTGGCCGAGGTCGCCGAAGCCCTCCACTCCCACGTGGACTGGTCGCCCCGGGACGTGCTGTGGAACCTGCCCGGCGCGGCGTCGTTCGAAAGGGTGGACGTCGTGCAGCCCGCGTTGTTCGCCGTCATGGTGGCGCTGGCCCGGCTGTGGGAGCACTTCGGCGTACGTCCCGACGCGGTCATCGGCCACTCCCAGGGGGAGATCGCCGCCGCGCACGTCGCGGGCGCACTGTCGCTGGAGGACGCCGCCGCGATCGTGGTCCTGCGCAGCCAGGCGCTCGCCGCGATATCGGGCCGCGGCGGGATGGCCTCGGTCCCGCTGCCGCGTCCCGTGGTCGAAGCGCGGGTGGCCGAATGGGCGGGGCGCCTGGAGATCGGCGCCGTCAACGGCCCCTCGGTCACGGTCGTCTCCGGTGACGCGGACGCGCTGGACGAGCTCATCGCTCGGTACGAAGCCGAGGCGGTCGCGGTGCGGCGGGTGCGGATC
This sequence comes from Microbispora sitophila, assembly GCF_014892245.1. Classification (NCBI taxonomy): domain Bacteria; kingdom Bacillati; phylum Actinomycetota; class Actinomycetes; order Streptosporangiales; family Streptosporangiaceae; genus Microbispora; species Microbispora sitophila. Next base: position 23,812 of record NZ_JADBGC010000049.1, read on the forward strand.
GACTACGCCTCGCACTCGGCGCACGCGGAAGCCGTACGGGACCGGCTGCTGGCCTGCCTGCCGGGGCACCCGGCTCGGCCGAGCGGCGTGGCCTTCTACTCGGGGCTGACCGGCGGGCGGCTCGACACCGCGGAGCTGGACGCGGACTACTGGTATCGCAACCTGCGCCACACCGTGCGGTTCGACGAGGCCGTCGCGGCCGCGCTGCGTGACGGCCACACCGTGTTCGTGGAGGCCAGCCCGCACCCGATCCTGGTTCCGGGGGTCAGGGAGATCCTGGACGCCGCCGCCGCGCCGGACCTCGGACGGGTGGTCACCGGAACGCTACGCCGCGACAGGGGGGACCTGGGCGAGTTCCTCCGGGCGCTCGGCACGCTCCACGTCAACGGCGCGCACGTCGACTGGAGCCGTGCCGTACGGCCGGGCGCACGGCGCGTGCCGCTGCCCACCTATCCCTTCCAGCGTCGCCGGCACTGGATCGACACGGTCGCCGCGCCGGCGGAGCCGGGCGAGCGGCGGGCGCCGATCGAGTCCGCGCCGGTAGAAAGCCGGGAGGCGCACAGCCGGCAGGAGACATCCCGGGAGCCGGAGGTCGCGAGGAGCGAGCAGGCGTCGCTCGATCTCGTCCTGTCCGCCACGGCGGCCGTCCTGGGACACGCGGACGCGCGGAGCGTCGCACCGGACCTCTCCTTCAAGGACCTGGGGCTCGACTCACTGGGCGTGGTGGAGCTGCGGGACGCCCTGGCCACGGCCACCGGCCTGACGGTTCCCGCGACCGTCACGTTCGAGCACCCCTCGCCCCTCGCGCTGGCCCGCCACCTGCTCGCCCTGTCCGGGGGCGGGACGACCGCCCCCTCGGCGCCTCCCGCACCGGTGTCCGGGGAGCGGACGGCCGACGAGCCGATCGCGGTGGTCGCCATGGCCGGGCGGTACCCCGGGGCTGACAGCCCGGAGAAACTCTGGGAACTCGTCCTCGACGGCGCCGACGCCGTCACCGCCTTCCCCGCCAACCGAGGCTGGGACGTGGAGGCGCTGCACGACCCCGCCGAGGCGCGGCCGGGCACCTCCGTGACCGGTGAGGGCGGCTTCCTGCACGACGCCGACCGCTTCGACGCGGAGTTCTTCGGCATCAGTCCCCGCGAGGCGGCGGCCATGGACCCCCAGCAGCGTCTCCTGCTGGAGGTGGCGTGGGAGGCCTTCGAACGGGCCGGTGTCGTGCCGCGGTCGCTGGCCGGGACCCGCACCGGCGTGTTCGTCGGCATGATGCCCCAGGACTACGGCCCCCGGTTGCACGAGACGGCCGAAGGATCCGAGGGCTACGCCCTCACGGGCACGGCGACCAGCGTCGCCTCCGGGCGGATCGCCTACACCTTCGGGTTCGAAGGGCCTGCCGTGACGGTGGACACGGCCTGCTCGTCGTCGCTGGTCGCGCTGCACCTCGCCGTGCGGTCGCTGCGGTCGGGCGAGTCGGACCTGGCCCTGGCGGGCGGGGTGACGGTGATGTCGTCACCCGGCATGTTCACCGAGTTCTCGCGGCAGGGCGGGCTCGCTCCTGACGGGCGGTGCAAGGCGTTCTCCGCCGCCGCGGACGGCACCGGCTGGGCCGAGGGCGTCGGCCTGCTGCTGGTCGAACGCCTGTCGGACGCGCGCAGAAACGGTCACCCGGTGCTGGCCGTGATCCGCGGCACCGCCGTCAACCAGGACGGCGCCTCCAACGGCCTCACCGCGCCCAACGGGCTGTCGCAGCAGCGGGTGATCCTCCAGGCCCTGAAGGACGCCGGACTCGGTCCTTCGGATGTGGACGCGCTTGAGGCGCACGGCACGGGCACGAGGCTCGGCGACCCCGTCGAGGCGCAGGCGCTGCTGGCGACCTACGGACAGGACCGCCCCGCCGACCGGCCGCTGTGGCTTGGCTCACTGAAGTCGAACATCGGCCACACCCAGGCCGCGGCGGGTGTCGCGGGCGTCATGAAGATGGTGCTGGCCATGCGGCACGGCGTGCTGCCGAAGACGCTGCACGCCGACGAGGCGTCCCCGTACGTGGACTGGTCGGCGGGCCTGTCGCTGCTGACCGAGCCCGTGCCCTGGCCGGAGATCAGCCGCCCGAGACGTGCGGGCGTTTCGTCGTTCGGGATCAGCGGCACCAACGCCCACGTCATCCTCGAACAGGCACCCGACCAGGACGACACCCCGCAGGCGTCTCATGCCATCTCGCCGAACGGTTCCCTGAAAGCGTCCGCTGCCCAGAACCGCGGCCACCCCCTCCCCGCCGCATCAGACGGTCGTCGGGAGGTGCCGGGCACACGGGGTTCGGTTCCGGTGGTGTCGTGGGTGATCTCGGCCCGCCGGGAGGCGCTCACCGCTCAGGCCGCCCGGCTGGCCGATCACCTGGACCACCACCCCGAGCTGGACCCCGTCGATGTCGGCTACTCCCTGGCCACCACCCGCACCCACTTCGACCACCGCGCCGTCGTCACCGGCACCAACCGGCAGGAGTTGCTGGAACGCACCCGCGCCCTCGCCGACGCGACAACCCCGAATGGGGTGGTCACGGGCGTGACCCGGCCGGGCGGGGTCGCCTTCGTGTTCACCGGCCAAGGCAGCCAACGCGCCGGCATGGGACGCGACCTGTACGCCGCCTACCCCGCCTTCGCCACCGCCTTCGACCAAACCATCGACCTCCTGGACCAGCACCTGGCCGGGCACGCGCCGATACCGCTGCGGGAGGTGCTGCTCGGCCAAGCCGACCCCGGCCTGCTGGACCAGACGCTGTACACCCAGCCCGCGCTGTTCGCCCTGCAGACCGCCCTCACCCACCTGCTGGCCACCTGGGGCATCACACCGGCAGCGGTGGCCGGGCACTCCATCGGCGCCATCGCCGCCGCCCACACCGCCGGCATCCTCACCCTCCCCGACGCCGCCGCCCTCGTCACCACCCGCGCCCGCCTCATGCACACCCTCCCCCCCGGCGGCGCCATGACCGCCATCAACGCAGGACAGGCGGAGATCACGCCAAAGCTGGCCCGCTACCAGGGCAGGGTCACCATCGCCGCCCTCAACACCCCCACCTCCACCGTCATCTCCGGCGACACCCACGCCGTCACCCAACTCACCCAGCACTTCCGCGAACACGGCTACAAGGTCCGGCCCCTGACCGTCAGCCACGCCTTCCACTCCCCCCACATGAACCCCATCCTGGAGGAGTTCGAACACGCCGTCGCCGGGCTGTCCCTCACCCCGCCCACCGGACCGGTCATCCCCTTCGTCTCCGACCTCACCGGCCAGATCGCCACCCCAACCGACCTCACCGACCCCTCCTACTGGGCCCGCCACCTCCGCAACCCCGTCCGCTTCACCGACGTCGTACGGCGGCTGCACGAGGGCGGGGAGCCGGGCGAAGAAGTGCGAACGTTCCTGGAGATCGGGCCCGACGGCGTCCTGAGCGGGCTGATCCGCGAGACCCTCGACGGACAGGAGGACCTGGTCGCCGTCCCCGTGCTCCGCCGCGACCGCCCCGAACCCCACACCGCCGTCACCGCCGCCG